>JAZUEV010000606.1:0-3930 GCA_045640345.1 Treponema sp. | reverse complement strand
TGTAAGAAATTCCTCCTGCAACAAAAGATAGATTTGATTTTTCACCGGAAGATATAATGTGATTCCATTTTGATTTGGAAAATTCTTTTGGTAAAATATTTTCGTTTCTGTCAAAAATCCTTTTGTGGTTGTTGAATGATGAGCGAGGAAAAATAACCCAACGCTGGGAATCCTTTTCAAAAGTCCCTGGATTTCTGCACATCTCCAGTTCAGGAATCTCCATGCTTTCATAGGCGTGGTCAACTCTTGTGGTCGGACGGAACAAAACAGGAGTGTTATATTTTTCAGAAAGTTCAAATGCTTCCTGAATCATCTCGTAGGCTTCCAAAGGTGTGGAAGGGTCAAAACATGGCAACTTGGAAAACTGTGCAAAAGTTCTTGTGTCCTGTTCGGTCTGACTTGAGATTGGTCCTGGGTCGTCGGCACTAACAATAACCATTCCCCCTTTAACGCCAACATAGCTCAGACACATTACAGGGTCGCTTGCCACATTCAAACCAACCTGTTTCATTGTAACCAAAGTCCTGCTACCTGCATAGCTTGCACCCGCCGCAACTTCCACAGCCGCTTTTTCGTTAACAGACCATTCCACATAAGTCCCGGTCTGTTTTTTATATTTGGAAATAAATTCAATAATTTCACTTGATGGAGTTCCAGGGTATCCTGCCACAAGATTTACTCCAGCTTTCAAAGCACCAAGGGCAATCGCCTGGTTTCCCATTATCATCTGTCTTGCCATTTTTTTCTCCAAGGCCTTATCAATTTTTTCAACTTTCTTCTATTATACTGATTATTATTGTTAATTTCAATTTTTATTTCCGGTTGTTATCTGGTCATGGATTTTTGTAATCTCTTCTTTTAAATCCAAAAACAGTTCCACAATCTGCGGGTCAAAATCTTTTCCAGATCCGTTTTCAATTATCCTAAAACTTTCTTCCAAGGGCAAGGCTTCTTTGTAGCAACGTTTTTCAGTCACAGCATCAAACACATCAGCAATGGCCATGATTCGTGCTCCCAATGGAATCTCATCTTCCTTCAACCCCTCAGGATAACCACATCCGTTCCATTTTTCATGGTGATAAGTTGCCACCTGATATGCAAGATTTGAAAACGCTTTATCTCCCGTGTGACCAAAAGTTTCCATAATGATTTCACCACCACGCTTAGCATGGGTACGCATGACATTAAATTCTTCATCAGTAAGTCGTCCCGGTTTTTGCAAGATTGAATCTGGTATGGAGATTTTTCCAACATCGTGCAATGGGGCTGCCTGTTTTAGGTCTGAAATATAATCGGCAGTCAAAACATCGGAATGGATTTTTCTTTTTCTCATCTCCCTGGCCAAAATATCCACATAGGCGCTGGTCCTTCTAATGTGGCCGCCCGTACTGTCGTCCCTGTTTTCAACCAAGGTAGCAAATCCCATGACCATCTCATTTGTGGAATCATCAATTTCCCTGTACAAAGGATTTTCCTGCGTAAGATAGACTCCAATCACCAAAAGCAAAATGGCGGCGCTGGTTAAAAGTGCTTCGGGAATCAAAAATTGGTAAAGGGAAAAAGAAATCATAAATCCAAGGAACAATAAAATGTTCGCCCGTTTTCGTTTTGAAACAAATTTCCATTTCTTGATAAACAAAACCGCGGTACCCAAAATCAGCACCACAATGGAGATAAAACAAAAATAAACAGAAATCCCCATGGAAAAATTTGTCTTTTTCCCAATCAAAAAATTCAGTTGGTTCAGATTGCAAATAATTCCGCCCACAACAAATGCAAAGGGAGCATACAAGAAGACTTTTTTTATCTTTTCGTTTTTTCGTGGATAGGCATCGGTTTCAACAAGCATGTAGATAAAATACAAAAAAAGTTCAGTCACAAGGCTTAGAAAAAAAAGCCCATGGATAACAAGATTCAACCACCTGGGAACTTGGTCAAGGAAATTCACAGTCACCGCAGAGATTCCATCAAACAGAATCTCAAAATCACCAACAAAAATCATGGCATCAAAGATTGGATTGCAAACTTGTTTTTGTTTTTCGCGACGTTTTGTACCAAAATAATACACCGCTCCAAGAAGAAACATGATGATTAGGCAACAGAACTGCAAACGAAAATACTGAAACATTTGTCCTCCAATTTACCCCATTCTATCAAAAATCTTAAAAAAAATCACAAAAAAATCAAAAATCTCTATGCGTTCGCATCTTTTTTTAGTATCTTTTAAGTGGAGGATGATTATGGAAATTACACTTACAAAGGACAATTTTGAAACAGAAGTTCTGAAGTCGGATAAACCTGTGCTGGTGGATTTTTGGGCAAGCTGGTGTGGTCCCTGCATGATGATGGGTCCTGTGGTTGAGGAACTTGGCAACGAACTTGCTGACACAATCAAAGTCGGAAAAGTAAATGTGGACCAAAATCCTGAACTGGCTCAACAGTTTGGAATCATGAGCATCCCTTGTTTTATGGTTTTTAAAAACGGTCAACAGGTGGCTACAACAGTTGGCGGCAGAAGCAAAGAAGATTTGAAATCATTTGCGCTCCAAAACTAAAATGGTTGACGTGGCGATTATTGGGACGGGAGTAGCTGGTTTGACTGCAGCATTAACGGTTGCGGCTCGTAACAAAACCATGCTCCTGTTCGGTGAAAAAAAGTTGGGTGGCAAACTGACCTCCACTACGGACGTAAAAAATTTTTTGGGATTCTTCAACAAAAGTTCCGAAGAAATCCAGGAAGATTTGAGCAATCATCTAAAGTCCTTGGGGATTGAAGTCTGCGAAAACAGAATCACCAACATATATAAAATGGGAGACCATTTTTCATTGATTTCAGGGTCCAATTTTTTTGACGCAAAAACGGTTGTTCTTGCAAGCGGCATCTCTTTTGGAAAACCCATCCCAGGGGAAACTGATTTTTTGGGAAGGGGGGTAAGTTACTGTGCAACCTGCGACGGAATGTTGTTCAAAAACAAAAATGTGGCAGTGATTTCTTTTTCCAAGAATCAAGAGGACGAAGCAAATTTTTTGGGCGAAATCTGTAGCGAAGTTTTTTATTTTCCAATGTACAAAAATTTTCAGGTGGACAAAAAAATCCATGTGGTTGAAAATGCAAGGGACTTTGAAATAAAAGGCGGACTGAAAGTTGAAAAACTGATTTATGACCAAGCTGAAATTGATGTGGACTGTGTTTTTATTTTGCGCGACAATATTCCTCCTGCACAACTGATTGCCGGAATTGAAATGGATGGAAACCACATAAAAACCGACAGGCAGATGCAGACAAACATTCCAGGATTTTTTGCCGCAGGTGATATTACCGGTACACCCTATCAGTTTTCAAAAGCAAGCGGGGAAGGAAATGTGGCAGCATTGAGTGCAGTAAAATTTTTGGACAACCTAAAGAGAGGATAACATGGCAAAGGAAAAGTGCATTTCAAAATCAACAGGCAAAGCTTTATCAGCTTACGAAACAAAAAAGGAAGCAAAGGAGTCTGCAAAATACACAAAAAAGACCCACAAGTTAAAGCTCTATGTCTACAAGTGTGAAAAGTGTGGACTCTATCACCTGGCTCCAAAGGATTCAAAAATCAGTGTAAAGAAAAACGCTTGTGCATGCCGAGACAGTAACGGTCAACCCAAAGCACTTTACCGAACAAAAAAAGATGCCATGAAGCAGTTGGAAAAAAGTCAGAAGGAACAAAAAATCAAGCTCCGAGTCTACAAATGTCCACACAAATTTTGGTTCGGATGGCATTTGACACATACGGAAAAAAGATAAGAATCATCTCTAAAATTTGTCGGAATAATTTTATATGTGGTGCTTACTGAAAATCTCACAATTTAAAGTATCATAACAAAATAGAATTACAATATTTATTAAAAGTGCAAAAAAGTCATCTATTCCACAAACTTATATCCAATTCCCCA
>JAZUEV010000605.1:0-4729 GCA_045640345.1 Treponema sp. | reverse complement strand
CGGGGCTGTGGATTTAATCATCATCGGTCAATTTTGTGATGCCGCAGCAGTGTCCGCCGTTTCAAATGGAAGCCACATCTTGATGACCATCTCCAATGTAATCACTGGTATTTCCCTGGGCATGACCATTTTGCTTGGACGAAAGATTGGTGAAAAAAAACTTGAGGAAGCAGGAAAAATCATTGGCAGCGGAATCGTGTTGTTTTTTATAATCGCCCTTGCAACTTCCGTTCTGATGATTTTCACGACCCCGGCCTGGATTCAAATGCTCAAAGTTCCGACTGAGGCAATCCTTCCCTGCAAAAGTTACATGATTATCTGCAGCTCTGGGATTCTTTTTATTGTGGCATACAATCTTTTGGGGGCAATCTTTCGTGGACTTGGAAACAGCAAACTTCCGTTAATAATTGTGGCCATCGCCAGTGTGGTAAATGTTTTTGGCGACCTGTTTTTTGTTGCGGTCCTGAAAATGGGGTCTGCTGGAGCGGCGGTTGCAACTGTTTTGGCACAGGCATTGAGCGTGGTGATTTCACTTTTCATAATCGTAAAAATGGATTTGCCTTTTACCTTCAATCTGAAGATGATAAAATTTGATTCAAAATGCAACGGCCAGATTTTAAAACTTGGAACACCGGTTGCCCTTCAGGATTTGCTGGTGAGCATTTCGTTTTTCGTTTTGAATGCCATCGTCAATTCCATGGGAGTGGTTGCCAGTGCAGGAATCGGAATTGCTGAAAAAGTCTGCGGATTTATTATGCTGGTTCCGTCATCTTTCAGTCAGTCCATGAGTTCGGTTGTGGCACAAAATTATGGCGCAAACAAAATGGACAGGGCAAGAAAGGCATTGGTTTGTGGAATCGGAAGTTCACTGATTGTTGCAGTCTTTATTTCGTATCTGGGATTTTTCCACGGTGATTTGCTCTGTGGATTTTTCAGTAAAGAGTCTGATGTGACTTTCGCAGGCTGGCAGTATTTAAAAGGATATTCCATCGACGTGCTTTTTACATCTTTCCTTTTCTGCTTCATCGGATTTTACAACGGAGCAGGCCGAACAAAATTTGTTATGCTGCAGGGGATTTTTGGAGCCTTCTGTGTCCGAGTTCCGCTTTCATTTATAATCCACCATTTTTATCCTGAGTCGATTTTCTATCTGTCGCTTGCCACCCCAAGTTCCACCATCATCCAGATTATAATCTGCTTCATCTACGCCCGACTGTTTATGAAAAAAATGGACAAGAAAATATAGGGCATCTATAAAAATTGCAAAAATAAAGATGCCCATTTAAATTTGCTCCAATCCTTTTTTTTTGCTGAAATTTTTACACAAGGAAATTCATAACCAGATTTATCATTATCTCTTTTTCTTCAGGTCTGCTTTCGGCAATCATAATTGTGAGGGCAACCAAAGTGTTATCTTCAATCCGTTTTTTATCTTCAATAAAAAGCCAATTGTTTTTATCCAGAAAATAAAGAAACACTGCCGCCGCAATTCGTTTGTTTCCGTCACTGAAAGAATGATTTTTTACCACAAAATACAAAAGATTCGCCGCTTTTTCTTGAATGGAAGGATACACATCTTTTCCACCAAAAGTTTGGTACACCGCTCCAAGGCTCCCCTTAAATGATTGGTCCTTTTCGTTTCCAAACAAGTCACTTTCGGAACTAAAACGCATTGAATCAATAAGCTTTCGACATTCCTCATATTCAAGAACATAAACAGAATCGTTTCCTGAAGGCTTTGTCACACACTGATGGTCATAATCGTCCAGCAAATTCAATGCCGTGGTGTATTTTTCGATTACCTCAAGAATCTGAGATTTTTCCAAGTTCACCACATTTTTTTCAATCCTTTTAATAATCTGAAGAGTCTGGTTCAATTCTTCAAGGCGATGAGTGTTTGCGGCATAACCGTTCATTATGTACTGTCTCAAAACACTGTTGGCCCATTTTCTGAATTCCACGCCCCTTTGTGATTTAACACGGTAGCCCACAGAGATAATTACATCCAGGGAATAAAAGGCAACCGGCTTGTCGGAACCACTAATATGCAAAATTTGCATATTCCCCTCTGGATCAACTTCTTTTTCTTCAAAAACATTTTTGACGTGCCTTGAAATCACCGACTGATCGCGACCAAACAACTGAATCATTTGTGACTGATTCAACCAAACCGTTTCATTCTGAAGCGGAACCTTAAGGGACACAGACTTATCCCCAGACTCAAAGAAAACAATTTCTTTTTCCATAATGAGACCTCTAAAAATAGATTTGTTGGGAAAAGTCAATTAAGGGACGCTCCGCACTAACATATAAACCCGTTTCACTAATGCGGCCACAAAAAATTTACATATCCTAGACTTGAAGAATTGACATTTATATTTTATCACAAGTTTTATAAAATGCAACCGCTGTTTCATTAAATTGTTGCAATATTGATTGTGATTTATGCCACAAGTTTTGTTGTTTTTTACGAAGCAAAAATTGATGCCCTTTAGCAACAAAAACAAAACTTGGTAGCAATAGCAACCGAGGGTTGCGAACAAATTTTAAAGTCCACAAGTTTTGTTGTTTTTTGCGAAGCAAAAATTGATGCCCTTTGGCAGCAAAAACAAAACTTGATAGCAACAGCAACCTTTGGTTGCTGTTGCGCAATTGACTTTCCCTTCAATCTGTGGGATAATCAATCTAGACCGTTTTTAGCGGTAACTTTTTTTGGAGTGAAAAATGGTAGCACTTATTGTTGGACTTATTTTTATTGCATTTTGTGTATTCGCATGTCTTCCAAGTGGAATCGGTCTTGCTTGGGGGGGCGATGTGGTGAACTTTCTAAAAGGATTTGCACCAGTTTTGGCAGGTTTTATTGGTTTGATAGCTGTTTTTATTGGTTTCGCCGATATCAAGGATAAAAAAGAAGCAAAAAAAGAAGCTGAAGAAGCGAAGTCTTTGGAGACAAAATAAAGGGGCTCTCTAAATTAGTCGTGAATGTTAAACTAAATTTGCACTAATATATAGAAGAAAATAACTTTTTCTACGGATTTCCATGATAATTCTTTTGACTTGTCTTGACAATTTTATAAAAAAGTTATATTCTAACTGAGTATGCGTGAAAGTTTAACCGTTTTGGCATCTGCGAAAATCAATCTTGGTTTGAGGGTCTATCCAAAGCGTGATGACGGATTCCACAATGTCCAAAGCATTTTTACCACGGTGAATCTTTGTGATTCCATAACAGTTCGTTTGTTGGATGAAAAGTCAAAGATTGATTGCTGTTTGGTGGATTGTCCAGGATTGGAGCTTCCAAAAGAAAACACTTTTACAAAAGCATACAAAGCTTTCTGCGTGCTGACTGGCATAAGACAAGGACTTGAAGTTCATGTGGACAAAAAGATTCCTGCCGGCGGTGGATTGGGGGGCGGATCCAGTGATTCATCTTCTTTTATTAAATCCATTGACCATTTGTTCAGCACCAATTTAAAAGAATCTGATTTGGACATGATTTCATCTCAGGTTGGAAGCGATGTGTTTTTCTTCACCAAGGCATTGTTCTCGGTGGATGAAGACTTTGATTTTACGAGAAACAGATTTTCAGCCTTGGTCACAGGTCGAGGTGAAAATATAAGTACCATAGAGTCCCGCAACGATTTTTCGGTGCTACTTGTTTTTCCTGGTGAATTTGTTTCCACTCCCATGGCTTATAGTTTGGTGGATTCATGGAAAGAAAAATTTGGACAGGACGAGGCAAGGGACGGATTGGAGGAAATTTACAGAAGAAGTGTAAAAGACTGGACTTTTGTAAATGATTTTACTTCGCCGGTACTTGAAAAATATCCAAAGATTTCGTATGCTTTGGAGGATTTAAAATCCGTGGGTGCAGATTTCTGCGATATGTCAGGTTCTGGAGCTACGGTGTTCGGAGTGTTTGAAGACAAAGACAGAGCCTTGTATGCCCAAAAGATTTTGGACAAAAAATGGAGGACTGTCCTAGCATAAAACAGTTTCCAGTTTATCTGGAAGGAGGGTTTATGAATATTACTGAGTTGAAGATTCGTAAGGTTGAAGGCGATGAAAAGCTGAAGGCTTATGTGACGGTGACATTTGATGAGTGTTTCGTTGTTCACAACATCAAGATTATTGATGGAAAGACTGGACTTTTTGTTGCAATGCCAAGCAGAAAAAACAGTGAAGGGGTTTACGTTGATGTTGCCCATCCAATCAACCCAGAATTCCGCAGTGCTATGCAGGAAAAGATTATTTCTGAATACAATGCGGGAAATTTTGACAAAGGAAATAATCGTTCAGCTGAGTAACCACTTTTTAAGTGAGTAATTTGGAAGAACGTAAGTCTGGCTTCGGTCGGACATATTTTGGGGCGTCGTCAAGTGGTAAGACAACGGCTTTTGGTGCCGTCATTCCGCTGGTTCGAATCCAGCCGTCCCAGTATCATAGGTAGTTCATTAGACTTCGGTTTTATGGGCGTCCCTGATTTGAAGGAGCTTTATAATTATGGAACAGATGGTTATTAACGCAAAGACCAGAACAGTAACAGGCAAGACAGCAGCAAAGAGGATTCGTGCAACAGGTAATCTTCCTGCAGTTGCATACAATGAAAAGGGTGAATCTGTAATGTTGGAAATCAGCGCTGCTGAATTCTCAAAGGCTTGGCGTTCAATCACAAAGACAACAATGGTTAACCTCAAGATTGACGGTCAGGACAACATGGCATATATTG
>JAZUEV010000604.1:0-1665 GCA_045640345.1 Treponema sp. | reverse complement strand
TGAACTAGTTTCAGGATCTCTAATTGTATAATATATCTATAACTAATGAGATGCTGAAATAAATTCAGCATGACAAAATGGACTTTTTCAGCAGCCTCGGATTTCACCGAGAGGGATGTTTTGCAAACACTACAGTCCATTTTTTATCCATCTTTCCCAGCGTGTTTCTTTTCCCAAATCAATTCTTCTTTATTGCCACCAAAGTCAAATCGTCGTACTGCTGGTCTTCGCATAGATCCAGATAATAAAGATGGGTCGTGTCAGCCTCATTTTCAGCGTGGTTCAAACAATAAGTGCTGTAATCCTTGAAATGGTTCTTCAGGAATTCATCAATCTTCCTGTCGATTCTGACTTTCTTGTTTGTGTAGTCCTTTGGTCGGTACATCCTGAATACTTTTTCAACGGACACCAAAGCCATGATAGCTTCTTCCGCAGTTCCCTGGCAATTGGAGAAATCAAAGGTGTAGACTTCATTTGGATTTGCGTCGTGCCATTTTTTGAGGGTGTAGGTTTTACGGTTGAACACACTTTCGATTATCTGGGTAATTCTGTCTGGTCCCATTTCTTCTGAACTTTCACCAAAGCTGTGGTTTCCATGCTCATCTCCATCCTTGAGACCGTTTTCATTGCAGGTAAAAATTTTTCCATTTATGTCACGGAAATTTCTCTTGGCTTCCTCGATACCGTCAGTGTAAAGCAAAAGAACATCGTCCTTTTTTAACTTGAATTTGACTACCTTGTATCCACCTTTCATATCAATGAGGTCTGTGCTGAACATTCCCGCAGCAGGAGTTTCGGGGAGGTTTATTGTTTTCTTTTTTCTTTCAACACCGTCGTAGACCTGTACAAGACTGTCACCGGCGTTGCAGAACCAACAGTCGCCTGTCCTTGTGTTCATAAGACAAAGAGTGAAAGCAGCGAATCGTCCCTTGAAACCTCGACTTTCAATAAGGTCGTTAATCTGTCCCACAACCGGTCCCAAGTTAGTACCCTGCGTTGGGTTTGTCATGCTCCAATTGTTGAATGCGTTCAAGAAAAGCGCTGCGACTTCAACCATGATCAAGGCTGCAGGAACTCCATGACCTGATACATCACACTTTATGATGATATAATGGTCCTTGTCTATCTGCTTGTAGTCAAAATAGTCTCCAGACAAATCGTCGGCACCGGCGTAATAACTAAAGAAGTCTGCTCCGCTTGTGGCAAGTGTTCCGTATGTCAAAGTATTTCCTTTTTCATCTCTCTGGAGAGGAATAAACCTGGTCTGGACTTCTTTACCGAAGGTTAGGTTTTTGCCCTGGACAGCCGCATCAACAAGACCGTGCGTCATTTCGTTGACAGTATCACCAAGCATACCGATTTCATCCTTGCTCTTGATGATGATGTCTTTTCCCACAAGATTCTCTTTGTCGTCCGTATCACGAATCATGGCAACGTGTTTTGAAAGCTTGATGATAGGGCGAACGATAATCAATGAGATCAAAAGAGAGAAGAGGACTCCCAAAAGTATACCGGCTCCTACAACAATCAATGCAGTCTGGATGATCGTTCTTTGGGCTTCGTTGATTTCCTTGACCAATGATTCTGTGCTGACTTCGACAAAAACAATTCCATGGACATAGGTCTGTTCGCCGTTCCTGAGATAAAGTCGGATCGTAGCCATGT
>JAZUEV010000603.1:0-4659 GCA_045640345.1 Treponema sp. | reverse complement strand
AACTGTGTAAGGGGATGTGGCGATATATGCTTTGCCGTTGCCCCGAACAAAATTCATAAGAGCCTGTGCGTCTTCCTGTGTGAAAAGCGCCGTTCCTAGAACAACAAGAGGTAGATCGGGGTGTAGCGTGAACAGGTCCTTTTTACCTTCAAGCATCTCGGACGGAAGATATGTTCGGATCATGGAGAATCCCTGGGTGTCAAGCCATGGCCTTATGTATGAATAATCCTCCTCCAGCGACAGTCCGTTTCCTATTACAAGCTGCACCGTTCGACTTTTGTTTCTCACAAGAATGTCAAGTTTTTCTGCGAGACTGTATTCGAGGTTCGACGCGGACAGCACAAAGGGGATGGTCTGTGTCATGCCAAGATAGCTCACCACCACCGCCGAGTAGACAGTCGTGAAGGATGTTGTGTCCTTGACCGTGGACTGGACCCTTTGTCCCTGCACTCCCAGCCTTGAAAGTTTGTCCGTGACCTTTTCCTTTATTGGGTCCATTGCGGTGTAGCTTATTTTTGGGGATGTATCGGCGAAGGATTTCAGGAAGTCTTCCATGTCCCTCACCTGTGGATACAGGTTCTTGAGTGATGAGTTCCTGTAGTATGTTATGGACATGGGCTCTTCCAGTTCCTCTATTATTGACCGACTGTAGCGGCTTACCGAGAATTTTTTTGATGATGTTGTATCCGCCCTGAGATAGACCCTTCCCGATAGGCCTGTAAGAAGCAGGAATGCCGTGGCCACAAGGATGACCGTCTTTTTGAGGAACGGACTTGCCCCACCTCTTTTTAGTTCCATGACCGCCGTCGTTGCTGCCACCAAAACCGTGGTCACCGCCAGATAGTACACTATATCCCTGCTGTCAAGTATGCCTTTACCCGCCGCATCGAAATGCCATGCGAAGGATATGCTTTTGACGATGGACGCCATGAATGATGATGATGGAACGTAGCTTGAAAAAAGATGTATTCCGTTGACCAATGCAAGAACCAGCGCCTGGAGTATGAATGCAAACCCTGTTGAGTCTATCCACGTGTAGATGAGAATGGAGAATGAGCTTGTCGCCGCAAGGTACAGGAGGAGTCCCGAGTATCCGCAGATGACAGAGCTTGCCTCCACTTTTCCGAAGAAGGATACGGTCATGGGGAGCACGAGCGTCAGTATCAATGAAAATGCAGCCACCGTGAATATGGAAAGACATTTTCCCAATGCTATTTCGAGGGACGAAAATGGCAGCGACTGGTCTTCTTTTGTGAATGACAGGAATGACCCCAGCGCCGGTATGACCAATATGCAGATGTAGGGTATCAGGTTGAAGAATCTGTGTAGGTCAGATGTTCCCTGGTCGGAGAAAAATTTGTTCAGGACCAGGAAATTGAGTATGGAAAAGACTATGAACGCCCCTGATATGAGATATGTCAGAGGAGATGCCAAAAGTCTGGATAGAAAGTCTCTGTATATCCTTTTCATGCTTCTTTCTCCGTTTTATCGTTGGTGAGAAACAGGAAAGCCTCTTCAAGATTTTTTTTTCCTGTGGATTTAACGATCTGGTCGATGGTTCCCCCTGCAACTATGGAACCCTTGTTCATCACGAAAATCTTTTGGCACAGCTGCTGGGCCTCCTCGATTCTGTGGGTCGATTGTATGACGATCCTTCCCTCCGAAAGCTTTTCCACTGCCTTTCTCATCCGGACGGTCTGAGCAGGGTCCAATCCCCCTGAGAATTCATCCAATATAAGCACCTTCGGGTCGAAACATATGGCCTTTGCAAAGCTTGTTCGCTGGGTGTATCCCTTTGAAAGTGTAGCGACCTTCTGGTTTGCCACGTCCTCCAGTTCCGCAATCTTCAGAGCCTTTGAGACGTTTTTCCTTATATCGTCCTCCGCAAGTCCCCTCAGTCGGGCTTCAAGGAAAAGAGTCTCCAGCACAGTGAGTTTTTTGTCCAGGTATGGAAATTCCGGTACGTATCCTGTTATGGCTCTTATCTGCCTGAAATCGCTTGTCCCGCATACTGATATGGTTCCGTCGCTTGGATAGTGGAATCCACATATAACTTTCAGAAGCGTAGACTTGCCAGCCCCGTTTGGTCCCAATAGTCCGATCACCTGGTTCGGTTCGACTGCCAAATCCAGATTCCTGCAGGCCACCTTTTCTTTTGAGCCCTTTCCGTATATTTTTGTCAGGGACTTTATTTCTATCCCCCTTGAAACGTCAATCAACATAGGGAATCTCAAACCTCTTCCTGTCTTTTGAAAGCTCCGCAGCTGGATAAACCTCCCTGGCCTGTACCAGAAGTGTCTCCAGTTCCCTGTCAGTGTATCTTGGACTGTAGTGAATCAGGGCCATCCTTTTTGCTTCCGCATCCCTTGCTATTGTACCGGCCTGCCTTGCCGTCATGTGTTTTTTTATTTTTGCTTGGTCAGCGCAGTCGTCGGCGAACATTCCTTCACATATAAGGAGGTCCGACCCCTTCACTTCCTTTGCTATGCTTGGGATGTACATGGTGTCCGTCACGAAACTGAATTTTCGTCCGCTGCGTGTCTTTCCCATCACCTGCTCCGGTTTGACTTCGACCCCTTCTTCGTTGGTGACAGACTCACCTTTCTGGAGTTTTCCCCAAAGAGGACCCCTCGGGACTTTCATTTCCAAAGCCGCGTCTGGATTGAACTCTCCTGGCCTGTCCAGCTCCTCCAATGTGTAACCGACGCAAACCTTCGTGTGGTCCAAGGGAAAAGCCCTCACGTAAAATCCGTCTCCGCCATAAACGATGCATGGGGCTGTTATCTCGTGCACTTCTATCGGATAGTTTATGTACATGTCCAGGACACGTCTGCTTGTTTCTATATACTCCTTGATCTTTGGGGGGCCGTAGATGTAGAGCGGTTCCTTTCTGTCCACCTGGGAAGACAGCATGAGGATTCCAGGAAGACCGGTCACGTGGTCCGCGTGGGTGTGGGACACAAAGATGGCGTTTATTTTTTTCCACTTCAGGTTGAGTCTTTTGAGGGACACCTGGGTTCCTTCCCCCCCGTCGAACAGAAATAGATCTCCGTCCCTTCTGAGGAGAACCGATGTACAATGTCTATGCGGCAGCGGCATCATTCCACCGCATCCAAGGATAAAAGCTTCCATATTCATAGTTGAATATTACCCCAAAAAAGACTTTTCTTCAACATTGGTTCCAAAATTTGTAACGGGCGCAGTGGATGGTTGTTGATTTTATGGAGGAATTGATAAGGACATGGGCGTCGCCAAAAAATACTTTTCCGATGTGCCCGAATGTCTTATATTCCCGCCGAGTTTTAAGCATTTGAATCACAAGGCTTAAAGCATCGCATTTCAAAGCTATCTCTAAAAATCGCAATTTTTGGAGGTTCCCAAATTTGTTTTTGGATGTCCCTGGAATTTAAAAAGGGGCTTTGCATATTTTTGGTTCATGGGGTATAATTATGGATATGCGAATTAGAACAATTTTTAGATGTATCATATTGCTGGCGTTTGACGTGGTTCTTATGTCGTCCTGCGGGAAAAAGGCTGTGGCTCAGGAAGCCGACGGAGCTGTACTTCAGTCGTCCGCGAAGGCTGCTGATTCAAACGAGAAGCTGAACCTCAAGCCTTACCCCACCGTGAAGTGGCGCAATTCTGTCACTATCTATCAGAACCGCAAGAAGGAAGATGAGAAAAAGGAAGAACCGGCTGTGAATCCGATAAGCGATGTCCAGGTGGTTGAAAAAGGTACAGGGACTGTCACCCCTGAGGAGCCATCCTCTCCCAAGACGACGACCTCGGTGCCTCCGTCCGTTGATGCAAAGAAAGACCTGAGCGAGACACCTGTTCCGGAGGTCAAGTCCAACGATGAAGAAAAAAGGCCGTCTGTGGTTGAAAAGACCCCAGAGCCTGTCGTAGAGGAAAAAACGGTCGTGGAAGAGAAAAAGACAGCTCCTGTGGTGGAGACACGCAACAAGGCTGAATATGATGAGTACGAAAGATCCCTTGGGTCTGTTTCATCTGAAATCACGATTGAGGAATTCGAAGAAGACAAAAGCACCATCCTTGCTATCATAAAAAAACTAGAAACGGTTATGAAGAACAAGGACTACAAGACATGGCTTACATACGTGGATGATGCCAGCGTCAAATACTGGTCCACGAAGAAGAATCTGCAGAAGGCTCAGAGCAGGCTTCCCGTCAAGGGACTTTACCTGAACAATCTGCAGGACTATTTCAAGTATGTTTTCATTCCATCCAGAAACGGCCGTCGGGTGGATGAGATACGCTACGAGACAAAGGAAACTGTAAAAGTCGTACAAGTCAACGACGATAGCGACACTGTTTATTATTATTTTAAGAAATCATCAAATGGGGCATGGAAATTGCATTTACCACCTATTTCCGATTGATTTTTTACAAAACTTGATATAAAATAGCTTTATAATCCATCAGGAGGATTTTATATATGTTAAAAAAGCTTTCATGCGCTATTGTTTGTGTTTTACTTTCATCAGTATTTTATGCACAGTCAGCTAATTCAAAAGAAACAACAGTTGAAGACGAATATTTAAGCAGTGTTGAAGATGTTATTATCACTGAACTTGCAACTTCAGATGACTACGACAATAAAAATCTTGCACTTTCATATCTTGAAAATGCAATCAAAGA
>JAZUEV010000602.1:0-2706 GCA_045640345.1 Treponema sp. | reverse complement strand
ATCCCTCATTTTTTGGGAATATTCTCGTCTCCTCAAATTCTGCAACATCCTCTCTGGATTATCTTCAAAATCTTCCAAAAGATAACTTATCGAATAGTTATCAACAAAAATCTTTTTTGGTCTTGCATACCGACATCCTTCCAATTGTTCAACTGGATAGTATACAAGATTATCAGGATGTTTTGAATCAATAGTTACTGCATATTCTCCATCCATGACCCCTAAATAGACAACCCAATGATTTCCACCTTGGCACAAAAGACTATACTTGGGAAGATTATCTATGGACTCAAGTTTTTCTGTCTCAAGTCTTATGTGTTTTCCTAAATCCCATGTACCATCATTCAAGCACTTCTCTTCATGCTGCGCAAAGAATCCTTCCAATTTAGATAAATTGCTATTAAAAAACCTTAACTTTTCATTGTAGCGCTTAGGATCCAGCTTTTTCTTTTCCTCATTGACCAGTTTCATTAACCTTGCATAAAGGGTGTGAAATGTTTCCTTTTTGTCAAAAGGATAATAGCCTGTAATCAATGCCCATTCGGCCATAACTTTTAATTCAAAAAGAAGCTTCTCTTCCAATGACTTATTCTTAAAATCTTCATTGGGCTTCATCCACTTTAAGCATCCATCAATCATTCCAGAATTTACTAAAGCAAAAAAGATGCATCCAAATTTACACTGACAGTACCACTCCTTGGGTCCTTCATTTTCATTATATATTACCATTAAATTCCTCTATAAGACAGAAACAAAAGACCAACACAACAACTGTCTTATACTTTTATTATAGGGACAAAATATGAAATCGTCAACAGTGCCTTAAAATTTTTGCATCATTTTTCCGAAGAAAAGAATCGCCCCCGCTTTGGTGGCAAAGCAATTAACAGAAGTCTCGAGTTTTTGTGTTTTTTTTCCGAAGGAAAAAAATTGGCACCCTTTGGTGACAAAACAAAAACTCGTTAGCAAATGAATGTAAAAACGCAAACGCGTTTTTACATTCATTTGCGTCAATACTTGAACGCCGATCCTCCAATAAATTCCCTGATGATGGACTGGCTTGGAACTGCTGTTGCCGGGATGGTGCTGAAGTTTTCAAGGAAGGTCAAAAGTCGTCTTGCCTCTGAATATTCTTTTTCCATCGGTGTGACACATTTTAAAAGTGGTGCCGCATAGACTTTAAGGACTGAAAGTTCATAGTCCAAAGCTGTGTTCAGCATGGCGTCCGCATTGTTCTGGAATGGGAAGATGTGTAGCTGTTCACCTTTCTGAACCGAGTCCCACATGGAAATTGTACCGGCAGCACTTTTACCACGGAACTGGGAATCACGAACAATTCTTCTTATCAATCTGTTGTCGCTGGTGGCAATTCTGTTGTGGTCATCCAAATTCAGCTGGGTCAAGGCGGAAAGATAAATCTTGAACTTGTATTCAGCTGGGACAAGTGGTGTGAGCTTGTCGTTCAGACCATGGATTCCTTCCATAACCAAAATGTCGTTGGGTCCCAGATTCATTGTTTCGCCTCTGTATGAACGGACACCTTCGTGGAAATCGTAGTAGGGCACATCAATGGTTTTTCCTGCAAACAAGTCCAGCAAATCCTGGTTAATCTGTGCAACGTCCAGCGCCTCAAGACATTCGTAATCATAGTTTCCGAATTCATCTTTTGGTGTGTCCACTCGATTTTTATAATAAGAGTCCAAGCTGATTACCTTTGGTTGATATCCTTGGGCCTGGAGCTGGAGGGCAAGTTTTTTACTGGTGGTAGTCTTACCCGATGATGAAGGACCTGCAATCAACACCACACGGACAGTACCCCTGTTTTTGATTTGGTCGGCAATGTCGGCGATGCATTTTACCTGCAAAGTCTCGGTGATATCAATAAACTCGTTCACCTTTCTGTCATGGATAAGCTGATTCAGACTGGCTGCGGATGTGACATTCAATCTTTTTCCCCAATTTTTGTAGCGACTGTAAATTTCAAACAGCTTTGGCTCATCCTCAAATTCTGGAAGCTTTTCTGGTTCGTTGTGCTTTGGGAACCGGAGCAAAAATCCTTCGTGGTATGGAATCAAATCAAAGACGGAAAGTTCGGCTGTGCTTGAAACCAATGGTCCAAAATAGATGTCCGCAAAATCTTCCAGTGTATTGATTTTGATTTTTGCATTTGCCCGATAGTTCAACTGTTTTCTGGATTCAGTAAGTCCAAGACTTTCAAAAAGGGAACATGCATCTTCGTAGGACACATTTTCTGAACCAATGATTTCATCGGCAGTAACAATGGCTTTCATCTCGTTTTTAAGCTGGGCAATCTGTTCTGTGGAAACCGGTTTTCCTGTGTCCAATGTATAGTAATATCCGTACCCCAATGAATGACCCACCAAAAGTCTTGTGTCAGGAAAAAGATTGTGGGCAGCGGTTGCAAGAAGGAAACAAAGTGAACGACGGTAGATGGCAGCCCCTTCCTTTGTGTTCTCATAGACCGGCTCCAGTGTGGCGTTGATGTCAACCACAGTGTCAAGGCTCTGAAGCTCGTTGTTTACTTTTACCGCCATGATTTTTTGGTCGCTTTCACCAAAGTATTTCATCAATGTCAAAGGACAAATCTGGTTTTCCACCTGGATGCTGTTTCCGTCTGGAAATTTGATAGTAATATTTTTCATCGTAAGCCTCGCAAAAAAATGATGTGCATCAAAACATAAGGAT
>JAZUEV010000601.1:0-4434 GCA_045640345.1 Treponema sp. | reverse complement strand
CTGTCTTTGATCTCCGAATCCTTGACAGGATTTCTTTTTCACTTTCTGTTAATGTAATTTTTCCGTCTTTTGGTAGTCGTCCCATAGGGCTTATTATAGCATATTTTAAACCAAATGTTAATTGCAGAACGATGTACTAGTGTCTTAAAAATAAACAATCGGTTACACGCTATCATTAACCAATCATGTCATTTCGACCGCAGTGGAGAAATCTCAAACACAAAGGTTGAATTACTGTGAGAGTCATAGATTATATCCGATTGATTATTGCAAGGTACTTTTTTGGGGACCTTCTTTTTGATAAACCTTTTCAAAACTACCGCTAAAAATTGCAATTTGTAGAGGTTTTCTTTACTTGGAAAAATCTTTAAAAAATGTTATTTTTAATATATGAAAAAGACTTTTACATTGATTTTATTTTTTTCTTCTATTATATATGCAAACATTTTTGCTCAGAATGTGCTTAATGACATTGATTCCAAGATGGTGGAAATATCTGGTGGACTTTTTTCCATGGGGGCCGATGGATTTGAAAAAAACGAAAA
Source organism: Treponema sp. (assembly GCA_045640345.1). Lineage (GTDB taxonomy): Bacteria > Spirochaetota > Spirochaetia > Treponematales > Treponemataceae > Treponema_D. The sequence continues at coordinate 3,889 of JAZUEV010000601.1, read as the reverse complement.
TCCCATCCACGAAACTTATTTGAGTGGTTTTTATATTTCAAAAACTGAAGTCACTCAAGCTGAATATTATGCGGTCATGGGAGAAAATCTTTCACGCTACATCGGTAAAAATCTACCTGTTGAAGAAGTCAGTTGGTATGATGCAATTGTCTTTTGCAATCGCTTGAGCCTTCTAAAAAATCTTGAGCCTGTCTACAGCATGGACAAAAAAACAAATCCAGATGAATGGGGTAGTGTGCCTCGTTTGGATGACGACATTGAATTAAAATCCCAATGGAACAAAATTGTTTGGAATCAAAATGCCAACGGTTATCGATTGCCCACGGAAGCCGAATGGGAATATGCAGCCAAAATTAATTCTGATTCTAAAAACGACTTGGAAAATTTTGCCTGGTCCAAAAATAATTCAATGGAAAAAACTCATCCATCAGGACAAAAAAATCCAAACGGTTTTGGGCTTTACGATATGGAGGGCAATGTCTGGGAATGGTGCTGGGATTGGTACACTCGCTACAACAAAAAAAATGAAATCAATCCTCTTGGTGGGCATGAAGAAAACAGTGGTCGAAAAGTTCGTAGGGGTGGGTCTTTTAAAAGTGATGCCATCTATTGTCGTTCCACAAATCGTGCCAGTTCGGAACCTGATGTTCGTGGCCGTGACTTGGGATTTAGAATTGCCAGGTCTGTTGAAAAACCAAAAATCAACATAAGTGAAAATCTTTTGACCTGTATAAAAAATCTTCCATTAAATCTTTTCTACAATCTTGATTATTTGGAGATTGCTGATTTTGAAAAACTTGTTGCCGCCGAAAAAAATCTTGATGATTTTATGTTGGATGATTTTTTTGGTGAACAGATTAATCAAATCCACTCCGGAGTTTTTGCAGAATTCTCTAATGAAAAAACAAACAAAAATCTTATAATAATTGTGGCTAAATCTGAAGAAAAATATTTTGAAAATAAGTCCAAGACTTTCGCAAAAGATTTTATGGACGGTGTTTATGAAGCAGGCAATTTTTCAGTGACATCACAAGGCATTACATATTCGACTGTTCAACCTTACGGACAGTTTGTTTTGTGCGGAACCAATTTTGATGAATCGATTTATATTTTGATTTACGCCTTTGGTTTTGATAAAAAAAGTTTGAAAGATTTTATGGCTCAATGCAAAACCGATTTGACCCTTGTTGATTTGGAATCCACAAAAAAAGTTTTTGCAGATTTTGATTTGGAAAAGGATTTGCTTAAAATGTCCATGGAAAAAACTGAAGAAAATCAATGGAATGTTTACACCGATTTTGAATAAGCTTTATGAATTCTAGCGTCCCATAATCCAGTGTCATTCCGAATTCATTTTTGGAATCCAAAAAATCAACCAAGCTAGACTGTTGATAAAGAGATGCCCGATTTTAGAAATTCTTAAGTGTTGAAAATTTGCTTGTATTATTCAGACTTATTATTGTATTATTCCGACTTTTTAAGGAATTTTTAGGGAAATTCGGTCTTTTTTTCGTTGAAATTTATGGTTTTACTATTTATAATTGAAATGAGACATTCATTTTTAAAAACGAGGTGGCAAAATGGCTTCTTACAGGGCAAAACAAGTCTTTGAAAAAACAATCCCAAAAAATGTAAGACTTACTGCGGAAAAACACCCAGAAGTAATCGCCCAATACAGCAGAACTCCAAGCGGTGATTTTGCTGAAACAAATTTTCACGATATGTTCCAGAATGCATTGGACTTTGGTGGTGGACTTTTGGAATTTGGTGTGAACCGTGGCGACAGGATTGGTCTTATCAGCGACAACAGAAAAGAATGGGAGCAGGCAGACATTGGTCTTTTGTCAGTGGGTTGCGTGGATACCCCTCGTGGTTGCGATGCTACTGAAGGGGACCTGTCCTACATTTTGTCTTTCGCTGAATGTAAAATCGTAATCGTTGAAAACAATGCCCAGGTCAAAAAAATCCTTAACATAAAAGATAAACTTCCATTGGTCACGACACTCATCTGCTTTGACCCTGCCGATGATTCTGAAATCAAGCGGGCCAAGGATTTGGGTGTGGAAATCTTCAAGTTCTATGACATTGTTGCAAAGGGACATGAATGGAGAAAACTGAATCCAAACAAGGTTGAAGAGGAACTGGACAAAGGTCAGTGGGATGATTTGGCCACAATCATTTTTACAAGTGGTACAACCGGAACTCCAAAGGGTGTAATGCTTACCCATGGAAATTTTATCTCCCAGCTGGATGATGTAAACGAACGTATTTTCTTGAACCCAGGTGAAAGGGCATTGTGTGTCCTTCCAGTTTGGCATGTTTTCCAGAGAGCCTGTGAATATGTTATTATGACCCAGGGTGCGGGAATCATCTACAGTAAACCAATCGGAAGCATCATGCTTGGTGATTTTGAAAAGATGAATCCACATCTTATGCCAGCGGTCCCTCGTGTTTGGGAAGCAATCTATGACGGTGTTTGGAAAAAGATGAGAAAGGCCGGTGGATTGACTTTTGCCATGTTCAAGTTCTTTGTTAATGAATCACTTTTGTGGTGCTCCATCGATAGAAAACTTAGACGCAAGCAGGCTCGTTTTGGTGCTGACCATCTGGGACTTTGGTGGCCACTTTTGGTTCTTCCTTGGCTTTTGCTTTATCCACCAAGACTTTTGGGTAAGGTTCTGGTCTTTAAGAAACTGAAGAAACTGGTTGGAAATAATTTCCGTGCAGGTATTGCTGGTGGTGGAGCATATCCAGAGGCTATTGATAAATTCTTCTGGGCTGTTGGAATCAATATCGTTGAAGGATATGGTTTGACAGAGACATCTCCAATCGTTTCAGTCCGTCCCATTGCTGACCCAGTTTTGCGTACAATCGGTACACCAATTAGAGGACTCCAGGTTCGCATTGTTGATGACAACGGTAAAGTGCTTGGCCGTGGACAAAAAGGTTCGCTCCATGTCAAAGGTCCAACTGTTATGCAGGGATATTACAAGCGTGAAGATTTGACATCAAAAGTTCTGGACAAGGACGGATGGTTCGACACAGGCGACCTTGCAATGATGACAGTTGATGGAGAACTTCAGCTCCGTGGTAGAAAGAAGGACACAATTGTTTTGATGGGTGGTGAAAATATTGAGCCAGTCCCAATCGAACAGTTCCTTGCAACTTCAAGATATATTACCCGCACTGTTGTTTTTGGAACCAACGAAAAGGGAGAAGACCAGAGAAATTTGGTTGCCCTTATCCAGCCAAGCAAGGATGATATTGAAGATTGGGCAAAGGCAAACAATATTGTTGAAGATAGCTACGACAAGATTTTGCAGCGAGAAGATTTCAAGAAGCTGATTATGAACGAAATCAACACGTTAATCAGTCCCAAAAATGGATTCAAAGCGTTTGAAAAGATTGCAAAGTTCGACACATTCACAAAAGATTTTGAAGTTGGCGTTGAATTAAGTGCAAAACAGGATATGATCCGCTTCAAGGTTGCAGAAATCTACAAAGACAAAATCGCAAAACTTTACAAATAACCAATTTCATCCCCTTTCGCTTAAAACGATTGGGGATTTTTTTTGATAGGATTTGGATTGGTTATAGGGGCAATTTCGAGTTTTCAAAAATGAACCTCTGGTTGAATAGTTTCATGGCTTATTCCTAATTTTTTTCAGATGGCTCAAGTCCATTGTTTCTCGAAATATTTTATTTTGCCACAGGTCTTCAATTTTGCTAACGCAAAATCATATAATTTTTTTAATAATTCAGTACTTTCATAAAAAGTTACCATCTTGCATCACTTTTTAAAGAAAAATCGTTAGATTTTTCGAATCCGTGTGACATTTTTTATGCTTTATGTTATAAACTGCTCTTGAAATTTAAGCTCGACATTCGC
>JAZUEV010000600.1:0-5276 GCA_045640345.1 Treponema sp. | reverse complement strand
CTCAGGCTCCACACCGTACTCGTCTTTGTGAGCGGCAACCACATTCTCTACAATAACCGTTTTCTGGTTAACCCTGTCCTTAATATCAATAGCCTTCTCCACCAATTTTTGCCTTCCATTTTTTTAACTGCGAAACTCTTTCGAAAAAAAGTCCAAAATCGTGACCGGGAAGCTAAAACTTCCAACATAATTGCCTAAAAGCCACATTTTCCGATTGAATTTTTAATTCAAATTCATACAATATAATATACAATGGTTTTATCAATTTTACAAGTTTTTTGTGCCATTTTTTCAGGACTACTGCAGGCACTATCCATTTCAAACTCAACATTCAGGTTCGGTTCTCCATTCATAGCGCTTTTTGCACTTCTGCCAATGTATTTCGCATTCTACAGCGCCAAATCATACAGGAAAGCCTTCCTCCTTTTTTTTGTCGAGACCATAACCGTACATCTTTTTTCAAGTTCATGGCTTGCCAATTTCCATGGATACGCGGTCTTCACACTTGGGGCCAGCGCTTTGGGTACAGGTGTGCTCGGAGGATTGGTTGGAATAGCAACTCATTTTTTTCCTGCCCAGCTGCAAAGGAAATCCGTCCTGGAAACAAATTCAGGATCCAAACCTTTGGCCATCCCCTGCAGGATACTTTGGTTCTGCGCATCCTGGGTGCTCTGGGAATGGATAAAATCAACAGGTCTTTTGGCCTATCCATGGGGAACCATATCAATGGCGGCCTACAGATGGAAAATCCTGACGCAGATATCCGACATCACAGGCGTATGGGGAGTCACTTTTATATTCGTCCTCTTCACGGCCACACTTGGGGAAGGACTTTATCTACTGAAAAAACTTAGGGAATCACCAAACCCGGTCCCCAATGTTCTAGCCTATAGAAACTGCTGCAAATTTCTTTTAACTGTTTTCCTTGCAAGCGGCATCTACGGCTGCTACCAGTATTTTGTCCCAAGAACCCCGGTGAAATACATGAACACTATCATGGTGCAGTCCAACGGTGACCCATGGGAGACTGGAGACTATGAATCCATAACCACATCCATGGAGCTTACGCAGAAAAAGATGGAGGAGATTGCCGAGACTGGAGATAAAATTGACCTGATCTTGTGGAGCGAAGGTACATTGAACAAGCTGTTCCCCAGAAGTCTTGAGCATTACGAAGAATTCCCAGAAGATGAAAGTCTTTTGGATTTCATAAAACGAATGGACGTTCCCTTCATAATCGGCGGGGCGACGGTCATGGACCATTACACAAGGAAATACACAAACACGGCCATACTTTTCGACAGGCGTGGAAACTACGCTGGATTCTATTCAAAGATGCACCTGGTTCCATTTGCCGAGCTGATACCTCTTTCCGACACAGCCCTTATGAGTTGGTTCATGGGCAATGTGGTGAAATTGAAATCAAGGCTGATAGAAGGAAAACAGTCCGTCGTTTTTGGAATTCCCCTCGACAACAACACGGTCAAGGGTACGGACGCTCCATTGGGATATAAACTTCCTCCTAGGGCGAAGATTCTTTTGGGGACAAACGGACTTTCAGACATCGAGCTTGGCAATAGATACATAAGAAACGACCTGGACAATCCCGATGCCTATGTCACATTCTCAACCCCTATCTGCTTTGAGGACGCCTTTCCTGATGTGTGCAGGAGACTTTTCCATGACGGAAGCGAGATCTTCTTGAACATAACCAACGACTCCTGGTCAAAGGATGCCGCCGCAGAATATCAACATTTCATAGTGGCGAGCTATCGGGCGATCGAGTTCAGGACAAGCCTCGTCAGATGCACAAACTCTGGTTATTCCGCCATCGTAAAGCCCAACGGAAAAATCATGAGGGACATGGAACTTTTTACCAAGGACTCCATGGCAGTGTCCATACCAATCTACCAAAGGAAGGTCACGGTGTTCAGCGTCCTTGGAGACTGGGTCGTTCATACGATAATTTTCTTCATGGCGGTGTATTTTCTTGTCTCTGCATACCTCTTCCATAGCGAAAAAAAAGTCAAAGGAATCACTATCACCATCAGCATTGGAAAAAAGGTGGAGGAGGATTGGACTCGGAACCAGAAAGGTCCAGAAAAGGAAAGCTCCATGGGCGAAGGCATCTTCATTGAGGACAAGGAAAAAGTATATGGGCCACGTAAAGAAACAATGTCCATGGCAAGAAAGGATGGACAAAAAAAGCAGTCCCTGGACAGCACCCCAGAAGAAAAGCCAAGTCCTGAAGAGAAAAAAAGAAGGGGGCGACCTAGAAAAACCGTTACGGAAAACGAAAAACCTATGCCCTCCCCAGCGAAACGGAACTACGCAAGAAAAAAGGTTGAACCAGAGACGGCCGTCCACAAAAATCCGTCCGGAGAAAAAAGGACTGTCGCAAAAGCAAGAACCATAAAAGTCACTTCCTCGATGGAAGATAAAAAGACTGCCACAAAAAGAAAGACCGGAACAAAAAAGGAGTCAAGCAAATGAAGTTAAGGACAAAGGCATCCATCATCAGGGGAACAGCCACATTGATTTTTACCGCCGCAATATGCCTAAGCTGTTTCATCAGCCAAGAACTTCCAGGCGGAGTCCCCATAACGGTTCAAAATTTTTTCGTGATCCTTGCATCCCTTATTCTTGGAGGACTTCAGGGAGCAGGTTCGGTGGGTCTTTTCCTGATGCTTGGAATTGCAGGAGCGCGTGTTTTTTCAGGGGCAAAAGGTGGATGGGAAGTTTTCATAGGTCCAACAGGAGGTTTCCTGTGGGGATATTTCTTGGCCGCAGCCGCAGCTGGATTGATTGCAGGTTCCCCCCACGAGTTTGAAAGGAAATTCAACATAAAAAACTGGTTGAGGCTTGCCCTGGCATCCCTTGTCGGATTCATCCTTGTCTACGTGCCTGGAATTCCATGGTTTATCCACATAATGGGAGAAAATGGCAACAAAATGACTTTCGCCAAGTCCCTTGAATACACCGCATATCCTTTCCTCAATCTGGATTTCATAAAATTCGTAATCACTGTCCCGCTGGCGGCTCTCATAAGACCTGTGGCGGCAAAAATTCTTTATCCTGATGATGAAAAGGAGCTGGAGGAATTGATGGCTGAAATGGAAAACAGGAAAGAACTCAGAGACAAAATCATAAAAAGATTCAACAAGAAGAACAGCAAGAACAAAAAATGAGGTGGCAACAGGGAGTCTCTATGAATTGCAGTTTTTAGATGCAACATTGAAAATGCGATGTTTAAAGTCTTGCAATTTCAAGGCTTTAAACTCGGTTAGGAATATGAAATATTCCGTACATCTTTAAAAAGTATTTTTTATGGATGCCCAATATTTTTTCATAGGCACTTGATTAAATGCGATATTTTCTATATATTTCAATTATTCGGGACAAGGAACAGTTGATTCATGAGGTAATTTTCGACTGTCCTGGGTCATATCACAATCCCGGTTTCAGGGACAGTCAGCACATCAACATTACCAAGGAAGGAAAAGATGGGAAATTACGAAGATCGAGAAGAAAAAGAGCAGAAGGATTTTGTTAAGATCCGTGGAGAACTTTACACAACCACCGTAAGCTTGGACAACAGGTCCTACTTCTTCAATGTGAAGGAAAACCGTAACAAGGATGTATTCCTGCAGATAGTGGAAAGCAAGCCATCATCTGACAGCGGCGAAGGTGAAAGACGTGCCATCGTCATATTTGCAGATGCAATGCAGGATTTCTTGAAGGGACTGGACACATCACTCAGTTTCATTGACAAGGAACAGAAGGAAAGAAACAGAATCAGGGCAGAAAAGAAGGCCGAGCGTGAAGCAAGATTCGGTGGAAAATCCGACAAGGGTGATGAAAAATCATCAAGCGGAAAGAAAATCTACAGACGAAAAGGTGAAAACCGATTGGTGGCATCAAAGCGTGAAGAAAAAGCTGGAAGAGTCCACGTGGTTTCAAAAAGATCAAGCGACACTCCTTCTGAAGACTTCTAGTCTTGAGGTCGCATCCACGTTCTAGACGAACCAAAATAAACCTGTCCATTTCTATTGGGCAGGTCTTTTTTTATAGGAAGCACTGGAAAATCAATGGCATCTATAAAAATACTTTTCAAAGTTACCTCTATCAATACTTGAAGCTCAGTCTCTGGATTGGGGATGGGCCTATTTCATGACAGATTTTTCTATGGGCGGCGGTGGGATATCCCTTGTGCTTTGCATAACCGTACTGTGGATAAAGCCTGTCATATTCCACCATGAGCCTGTCCCTGGCGACTTTTGCCAAAATGCTTGCAGCCATGACACATTCATATTTTCCATCGGCCTTGGGTTCGCAGCAAACAAGACAGTCAACGGGAGCGCATCGAGTTCCATCGGTGATTGCCTTTATGGTCCTTGTGTCAGGAATCTCCAGTCCATTTTTTTTGCACCAGTCGGGAAGTTTCTCAAGCATCTGGTCAAAGGCCTGCGACATGGCTTTCATGCTTGCCTCAAGTATATTGATTTTGTCTATTTCCTTGTGGTCCACCATGGAGAGTCCCCAGCAGGAAAGTTCTTTTATGACAGGCTCAGCCTTCTCGCGCTTTTTTTCAGTCAATTTCTTGCTGTCGTTCAAAAGCTCCACAGGAAAATTTGGAGGCAAAATAACACAGGCGGCGGAGACAGGTCCAGCCAAAGGTCCCCTTCCAGCTTCATCAAATCCACAGACAAAATCAAAATCCATAATCAGTCTTCCTTTTTGAAAATAGGCTCAAGGATAGGTCGCAGATCAGGATAAGGGGCATAGAAATTTTTCTCCAGTTCTTCCTGTGTAAGTCCAACAAGTTCGTGGCTGTTGTAGTTTATCCAAGGATTTTCCTCCGCCTTGTTGATGACAAACTTTCTGCACCAATAGTCCGGCTGTATGGGCAGCACATCCCTGTCCTTGTAGATTTTATAGTCGTGGACAACCACCTTGATGTTTTCCCTTGGGACACCTTTCTCCAAGAGGATTTGCACAAGATAGTTCAAAGTCCTTCCAGAATCAAAGATATCGTCCACCAGCATGATATTGTCGCCCTGCCTGAGATAGTCTGGAGAATATGTCCATCCATCCACACGTACGGCGGAATGTTGCTTGACATCGCTATAGCTCCTGGCAACCACGGCGGCATAAAGGACGGGCTTGTGATTCCTGAGGGCGACCTTGTAGTATTCACTGAGAATATTTGCCATGTATGCTCCACCTCTTAGGGAAGCGTAAATCACATCAGGGACAAACCCATCCTCCTGATAAAT
>JAZUEV010000599.1:0-3222 GCA_045640345.1 Treponema sp. | reverse complement strand
AGCGAAATCCCTCATGCGACGGAGAACACGGTTTGCAACTCTGGGAGTCCCTCTTGAACAAGACGCCATCAACAAAGCAGCATCCTCATCCACAGCAACTCCCAATATTTCGGACGAACGATGGATGATGGACGAAAGTTCCTGATTGGTATAGAACTGCAATCTCTGGATGATTCCGAATCGGCTGATCAATGGGGATGAAACTGTTCCAGCTTTCGTAGTGGCTCCCACCAAGGTAAAATGAGGTATAGGGATTCTCACTGTGCGAGCGGCAGCCCCCTGACCGATTACCCAGTCCAAGGAAAAATCTTCCATGGCAATGTAAAGCATTTCCTCTATGGCGGGCTTGAGTCTGTGGATTTCGTCAATAAAAAAAACAGTCCCTGGAGTGATCGTCGAAAGTATACCAGCCAGGTCCTTTGGTTTGTCCAATGCAGGAGCCGAGGTAACCTTGAAATCTGCACCAAGTTCGTTGGCTGTTATCTGCGCCAAAGTGGTCTTGCCAAGTCCAGGTGGTCCAATCAAAAAAAGATGGTCCAAAGCTTCACCACGAGTTCTGGCGGCGTTTATGAAAACAGAAAGATTTTCCTTTATGGCGCTCTGTCCCTGGAATTCTTTCAGCATGAGAGGCCTAAGCTTGTTTTCGCCCACGTCCTCTTCGCTTTTTACTCCGGAATGGACAAAACTTGAGTCAACCACATCGTTCGCCATTACGACCTTGGTTTTTCCTCCATCCTTGAAACCGTTCCCCTTGGAAAGACTTTTCGCAGCATTGTTCGCCAGCTGGACAGCTATGTTCATTTCATCTTCGGTGCTGTCGGGCTTTGGATATGCTGATTTGTGGTTCACGCTCTTATTCATCGGGCCATCTCCACAAGACACTTCCTAAATATTGCGTCCTCTTTTTCCGACTTCGGCTTGGATTCAAAGTCGCTGGATTTTTCAAGTTCGGAAACAACCTTGGATACAGCTTCCTCACAGTTCCGTCTGTCATAGCCCATGCTTGCCAAGGCTTCAACCACATCAGCATAAGGCACGGCGATTTTTCTTGGCACAACATCCACCGCATCGGAAAGCGACAGTTTTCCCTTCAACTGCAAAAGCATTTTGGCGGCCGTCTTTTTGCCAACCCCAGGCACTTTTTGGAGAGCGTCCAAATCACCTGAGTCCAAAATCTGGGCAAGACCGTTGCTTGTAATATTGCTCATTATTTTCAGGGCGGCCTTCGGTCCTATTCCATCAACCTTCAGCAAATCAAAAAAAAGTGTCCTTTCATTTTCGCTTGAAAATCCATAGAGATTCATAAGGACATCCGTGTGCTGAAGCCATGTGTAGACTTTTCCAGTCTGTCCCACGGATGGAAGTTTATCCAAAGATGAGTCAGGAACGCAGATATCCCATTCTATGCCGTTGTTTTCGAGAAAAAGTTTCTGGGGAAATTTTCCTGTAATGGTTCCAGTCAAACTGTTAAACATAAATCTCCTTAGCCCTGGGAACTAGTAGGTGCTGTGTATATGGGTGATAGCTCCAGCCAAAGCATCCGCCGCATGGTCCGGTTGAGGAGCAACTTTCATGTTCAAAAGTATCTTAACATACTGCTCCACAGTTTCCTTGTCCGCCGAAGCAGTGCCAGTCACCGTGGATTTTATTTTGTTTGGAGTATACATAAAAAGAGGGATACCCTGCTGTGCCAGACATAAAGTTATGACCCCCTTTGCCTCCGCAACTGCCATGGCGCTGGATGTGTTCCTAGAAAAATAAAGGGTCTCCATCTCCGCCTCGTCCGGTCTAAATTCATCGATTACAGCCAGAATACGGTTATAGATGGCCAAAAGTCTTACACCATGGTCCTCGTCCGCTGATGTCTCAATGACTCCGTAGCTTACAAGGCGAATGGACCCATTGATAAAATCCACCACCCCAAAACCAGTGTGGGCAAGTCCAGGGTCAATTCCTATTACCCTTTTTTTTTCCATAAAATCTCCGCGCCTTAAAAAAAAAGGTGTCTGACAATGCAAACACCTTTCCGCAAATCCTAAAAAAGATTATGCCTCTGGATCAAAGTCCTCTGGATATTCAACAGTTGACCAAACGTTCTGAACATCGTCGTCTTCTTCCAGCTTGTCCAAGAGCTTTGCAACCTTCTTTGCTGTTTCTGCATCGACTGCTGTGTATGCCTGTGGAACCATGCTTACTGCTGCTGACAATGATTCATATTCCTTTGCCTGGAGAGCTTCAAGAACAGCGTTGAAGTTTGAAGGATCTGTTGTAACTGTGATAACACCGTCTTCGTTTACAACGTCTTCTGCTTCTGCTTCGATTGCTGCTTCTGTCAATTCATCTTCGTTGATCTTTTCTGCATCGTATTCGATAACACCCTTGCGGTCGAACATACGGCTTACGGAACCTGTTGTACCCAAGTTTCCACCGTTCTTTCCGAAGATGTTGCGAACGTTTGATGCTGCACGGTTCTTGTTGTCTGTAAGAACTTCAACCAAAACTGCTACACCACCAGCTGCGTATCCTTCGTAAACCAATTCTTCGTAGTTTGAAGCACCGTCTTCTCCAGTACCCTTCTTGATTGCACGTTCGATGTTGTCTTTTGGCATGTTTGATGCACGAGCCTTGAGGATAGCTGTACGAAGTCTTGGGTTTGCATCTGGGTCTCCACCGCCCATCTTTGCAGCGATAGAAATTTCCTTAATGAATTTTGTAAACAACTTGCCGCGCTTTGCATCAGCAATACCTTTTGCGTGTTTAATGGATGCCCATTTACTATGTCCTGACATTGGGAACTCCTTGAAAAAAAATAACCCGATTTTGTCTAATTTTACCTAAATCCTTAATCAATGTCAAGATTTTCAAGGGGTTGAAACAAGATCCTAGGAAAAAAAAGGTAAATCTTTAAAAAAATTGGGCATTTCTATAGTGTCAAAGGTCATTTAGACAGCGATTCCTAGAGATTTCCTTATCAACTTTTTCACGAGCCTTGGACAAATTCCAGTGTCTGTTTTGCCACTTCATCGCCCCAGGATTCCTCGAAAATTGCCAGGCACACCGCTTGTATGGAGGGATGGACTCTTTTTAAGTGTCGGGCATTGCTTATGGCGTACCGGCTCATGACAGTCCTGAGATATTCATAGAAGGAAGTGGATTTCATTGGTCTGTCGAACAAATCAAAAAATATGGATGAAAAAACACTTGCGGAAGAACAGATTTTGC
>JAZUEV010000598.1:0-2479 GCA_045640345.1 Treponema sp. | reverse complement strand
ACCGCTTGGCCTCCGACTTCTCAATGGATTTTTGGGACCATAGGAGGAAATACCCCTTGTGTCGAATTTACCAGTAAATCAGGGAAAAGATTTATATTGGACTGTGGCTCAGGTTTGAGGGAACTTGGCGTACATGGTCAGCATCCAGAGGACGGACACTATAATATTTTTGTGTCTCATTTCCATTGGGACCATCTTCAGGGACTTCCTTTTTTCTGGCCCATCTTCAGCCCTAAATGTAAAATCGATTTTTATTCAGCCTTTCCGGCGGCGGAAAAAATATTGGCGGGACAGAACTGTCTTCCTTACTTCCCCCAAAATGGTTCATGGGAAAATGTTGGCAAGCAATTCAGGTTCCACACCATCAAAGAGATGGAGCCTTTCTATGTGGAGGGTATCAAGATAACCTGCAAAAAAATGAAGCACCCTGGCAACTCCTATTCATACTGCTTTGAAGAGGATGGGAAAAAAATAATCTATGGTACAGATGTGGAGCTCCAGGATTCTGATTTTGATTTGAAGGATGAAAGAAATTATTTCTTCAAGGACGCCGACATCTTGATAATGGACAGCCAATATACAGGCGAAGAAGCCATAGCCAAAGCAAATTGGGGTCACAGCATTTTCTCGTATGTGGTTGATTTTGCCAGCACATGGAATGTAAAGAAACTTTATTTCTTCCACCACGAACCCACCTACAGCGACAAAAAGATTTATTCAATATTGAAGGCCGCAAAATGGTATCAGGATTACTCTGGAACCACCAAGCCTGATATTGAAATCGCTATCGAAGGACAGGAGATTGAAATCTAATGGCCAAAGATAAATCAAGGGCAGCAAAAAAAAGGAAAGTCCCTGTCGTAGTTGTAGTTCTCGTTTGGTTGATAGCGTTGGCCGCAATAGCTGTGGTCCTTGGATATTCCGTGGTGACAGGCTATCTAAAACCCATGACGATGGATGGGGAAGAGACATATTCCGTAGAGTACAGACTCCCGGCAGGACGGACTGTCATGGAAGTTTCTCACGACTTGGAAGATTTAAAGCTTGTCAGAAAGTGGCAGGCATTCTATTACGCCATGAGATTCGGAAAATATTTTGGGATTGACAGTGCCAGCGTAAAGACTGGTTTCTACAATCTTGATAGCTCCATGTCCATACAGGATTTGGCTCAGGCTTTGTCCACCGGGGCACCTGAATATATAACAGTTACAATCCCGGAAGGACTTACAATCAAAAAGACGGCCCTCGTGATGGAAGAGAATGATATCTGCTCTGTGGATGATTTTGTGGCCGCATGCCATAGCAGGAAATTGATTGAAAAATACAATGTTCCATCCGACAGTTTGGAAGGATTCCTTTATCCTGATACCTACTATTTTGTAAAGGGATGCACCACTGAGGAGGCTGTCGAGAAGTTGGTGGACACATTCTTTGAAAGGGTCAAGGATATCGAAAATCTTAAGGATGCCGATCCAGATGAATTGTACCGTATCCTTAGACTGGCCTCGATTGTTGAACGGGAATACAAGTCCGCCTCGGAAGCTCCATTGATAGCAAGCGTCTTTTTGAACCGCATAAAGATTGGCATGAAACTTGAATCCTGTGCCACTGTTGAGTACATAATCACCGAGATTGAAGGAAAGCCCCATCCGACAAGACTTTTCTACGCGGATCTGGAAAGGGACAGTCCTTTCAATACATACAAAAAATATGGACTACCTCCGTCTCCAATCTCTAATCCTGGACTTACGGCCTTGACTGCTGCCGCAAATCCTGAAAAATCTGACTACTATTATTTTGTGCTGTCCGATGAGTCTGCTGGTACACACACATTTACCAAGACTCTTTCACAACACAATGCGGCAAAATATTTGCAGACAAAAAAGTAATGGGCGGTTTCATAAAACAGTCATCCATCGATGAAGTTTCAAATAGGACGGATATTGTCAGCCTCATAAACGAGTACGTCCCTCTCACTCAGCAGGGGTCGGACTTTACGGCTTGCTGTCCGTTCCATAACGAAAAGACCCCATCCTTCCATGTGAGTCCGGAGAAAAAGTTTTACTACTGTTTCGGCTGCGGCAATGGAGGGAATGTCTTCAAATTTGTCATGGAGATGGAGAAAATTACTTTTCCCGCTGCAATCGAGTTTCTTGCAAAAAAAGCTGGAATACAGTTGTCTTATGAAGATTCAGGCAGTGAAAGGCAAAGGGAAGATCCGAACCAAAAATTGAAAGAAGAACTTGTAGAACTTTACAATCGTACGGCAGGACTTTTTCATTACGCACTTATGCAGACCGAGGCAGGAAAATTTGCATTGGACTATATTCTCCAAAGAGGTCTGACAAGGGAGACTCTCGAAAAATTCAAGATAGGTTATTCTCCTGCGGACAGGAAATGGCTTAGGAACTTTCTTACAAAGAAAAATTTTTCTCAGGAATTTTTGGACAAGTCGGGTCTTTTCAGCAAAAAATATCCG
>JAZUEV010000597.1:0-4526 GCA_045640345.1 Treponema sp. | reverse complement strand
AGAGAGACCGATTATAAATTCAAGAAACACATAGGGGGTCGGTTGGTCATAGCGTACGACCGATTGTTCATCGTGCGGCACTTGTTGGGGGACTGTTAAATTTGGAGAAACCGATTATAAATTCAAGACACTTGTTTGCGGGCCGCTTGTCATAGCGTGTATCCGATTGTTTATTCAAGACACACATTTGGGGGCGTGTCATTTCGACCGAAGTGGAGAAATCTCAAAAATGTCCGATTGATTATTCACGACTCTCGTTTTTTTTTATCTCATGTTTAAAGGAAAATCGTAGATTTTCCGAATCCGTGTGACACCTCTTTATGGTCGTATTTGTTGTTAATTGTCCGACCATCGTTGAGGCCCCAAAAATCTACCATATAGTATGGAAGACTTTTGGACCTTGGATTGTTTTTTATGAATATCTTGTGTCCCTAGAACGCTGGTGGGATAAAATCAATGGCTGTGGTTTCTTCAAATCCATACATAAGGTTCATGTTCTGGACTGCTTGACCTGTGGCACCCTTCACCATGTTGTCCAGACAGCTTACAATCTCAAGCATCTTTCCGCCGTTGACCAAGTAGAGCTGCATGTCACAGTAGTTGCTGAATCGGACGACCCTTGTGGTTGGGTTGACACCTTCTGGAAGGACTCTCACAAATGGTTCATCCTTGTAGAAATCTGTATAGCACTGACGGATTTTTGCCAAAGGATTTTCTGCACCATTGATAAACTCCAGACCTTCCTTGCTCAAAGGTGCGTAGATTGTGCTAAGGATTCCTCGGTTCTGTGGAAGCAGGTGAGGGGTAAAAATAATGTTCACATCCTTTCCCGCAATGATTGAACAGTTTCTCTGGATTTCACTTTGGTGTCTATGTTTACCCACATTGTATGCGCTAAAACTTTCTCCACATTCGCAGAACTGGTTGGTCATGGTTGGATTGCGACCTGCTCCAGTCACACCGCTTTTTGAATCAACAATAATTGAATCAGTAGACAGAAGACCCTTTTTCAATGCAGGCATCAAAGCAAGGGTGGCGCTTGTTACATAGCAACCAGGGTTTCCAATGATTCTTGCGTTCTTGATTTCTTCACGATTCATTTCTGGTGAACCGTAGACAGATTCAGCATGGACAAGAGGAAAATCCCATGATTTTTTGTACCAGGTCTTGAAAGTTTCTTCGTCTGTTCCGTATCTAAAATCAGCAGACAAATCGATTATCTTTTTGTTGTTCTTCACACAATAGTCTGCATACTGCTCGGCGATTCCGTGGGGCAGGGCTGTAAAAATCACGTCGGACTTTTCCTTGACCTCTTCTGCCGTCAAAAGTTTACCGTCGCACTTATCTCCCAGCTGACCCCTCAGGTTCTGGTAGATTTCTTCAATATTCTGTCCCTCAAAGCTGACGGAACTTACGAAGATTTTTTCAACCTGTGGATGTCTAAGCAAAATCCTAAAAAGCTCTACACCTGCGTAACCTGTGGCACCAATAATTCCTGCCTTTATCATATTTTCCTCCGCGTAACCTTTTTGCGAAATCTTTGTTTTGTTTTGTAGGACAACACTGTTTTTAGTGTTCCATATTTTACGTAAAAATGATACAGTAGAGAAATGAAATATTCAAGATTATCACTTAAAAATGTTTTTAGACCTTTGATTTTGGCTGCAAGCTTGTTTGCTTTTTCATGTGCATCCACACCTGATCCATCGACTGTGCCTGATGACGACCGTTCAATTGTACAGTTGGCTCAGGATGCGACGGACGCTGGTAATACTAAGTTGGCAAAATGGTATTACAACCAACTGCTGCTTAAGTTCGGGGACAATCCAAAGTGCTATGTGGAAGCCAATTTTGAAATCGCCCATCTTGATATAAAAAAGAAGAACTATGAGGAAGCTGTCCCTAGATTGAACGAGCTTCTTTATCTTTACGCCAACACCGCTCCAGGATTTCTCCCAGGTCAGTATAAAAAGTTGGCTGAAAATGATTTGAAGAAAATTCCTGAGGATGTTCTTGAAAAAATCAACCAGCGTCTTAGCCAGGACAATTCCGTAAGCGTCGATGATTTTGAGGTTGAAGAAGAGCCTGAAGATGATTGGTGGGACGATGAAGATGAAGACGAAGACGATGATTGATAGGAAACCTGGGGAATCTCTAGGGACTGCAATTTTTAGAGACGACCTGTCTTTTTAAAAGGATTTTCAATGAAAGTCTACAGGATTCCGGAAAATCTGGACACAATAATTTTTGATATCGACGGAACTCTCTATACAAATGCCCTGTATGTTTTTGAACAGGTGGATGCTCAGGTGCGTCATTTTGCTCATCTTCGGGGCATCAGTGAAAAAGAGGCTCGCTGGCAGATTCATCGATACAGGGAAACTTGGAGTCGCCAAAACGGTGGAAAAAAAATCAGTCTTGGAAATACTCTGGTTGCCTTTGGAATATCCATCGAGGAAAGTATTGAATGGAGAAACACACTTCTTGAGCCAAGCCGATATCTAAAAAAAGATGAAAAATTGAGGGAAGTGTTGATTTCGCTTGGACAAAAATATAAATTGATTTGTCTTACGAATAATCCAGTGGTTGCCGCAAAAAAAACATTGGCCGCTGTGGGAATTGATGATATACTCCCGGATGTCATTGGACTTGACACTTGTGGAAAATCAAAACCAGCTCTTGAACCTTTGCAAAAAGTTGTGGAAATCTGTAAAACCCAGTTCGATCGTTGTCTTTCCATTGCCGACCGTTATGATATTGATTTGGCGTTGCCTCTTGAACTAGGCATGGGTGGAATCTTGGTTGACGGTGCGGAAGATTTGTACAATCTTTTGGATGTTTTGGAAAATAATGGGAGTCTCTAAGAATTGTATTTTTAAAGACACCCGATATAATGGAGGAGATATTTATGAAAAAAATTTTGGTTTGCGTTGTCTTGAGTCTGATTTGCGGACTTGTTTTTGCAAAAGGCTATGTGGTTGAAAAAAACAGTGGAACTGTTAAATATGAAATGTCGTCCGGGGCTGTGAAAAACGTCAAAAAGGGGCAGACTTTAGATGAAAAGACCTACATAACTTTGGGATTGAATTCTATTTTGGAAGTTAGGGATGAAAATGGAAATGTGGTTCGTGTCAAAGGTCCATACAAGGGAGCGTTGGAGGATTCTTTTAGAAAACCTGGACTTAAGAAATCAAATTCCCTGAAATCCGAAAAGAACGATAAAGATGTTTCCACCAGTTCCGTCAGAGTAGATCTTGTTGGAATTGATTATGTTTGGGGAGACGAAGCGGAGCAAAAATACTATAATGTTGATTTTGTTGAAGGCATAACGGATGAAGAATACATACATGAATTTTGTTCAAAATCAGAGAACAGGGACAAACTTGTTACCATATTAACTTGGTGCAAAGAAAAACCAAGCCATGAAAACAAGCGAAGTTTGACAGAGCAAGATCTGCAGTCATATCTGAAAAGCAAAAACGTATCCGACGAAGATGCACAGTATATCGCAGGTTACTTGAGCAGCACTGTAATTGGTGGAGGTTCCATTGAAAATTTTTCTTATCAAATTGGAGATGAAACATACCACAAGTTCTTCTTCTTTGAGGTTGTTGAGTAAACTGGTTTCCGTTTGTGAATCATATTGAAAAATTATAGGGAGTTAATTATGAAAAAATTTGTGATGCTTGTTTTAAGTGCTTTCGTGTTGATGGTTGGTGCTTATTCTAAGGAACTTAAGACGAGAAAAGCTTTCAATCTTACTATGGCCGTGGATGGTGAAAGATATTACTCTGCTGAAATCCCTGAGAACCCATACATTTTACCCAACAACACTGTTCAGCTTTTTCCTGGCGAGACTTTGTATATTGAAGCTGATGTGGATGGTGATTCCCTGGTGAATTTGAAATGCGTAAACGCCAACAAGAATCCCAAAAAAACATTGGTCATAAGTTTTACACAAATCTGTGAAGAGAAAAATCATAAAAGCATGATGCTGTCTGTTCAGAATCCTTTTGACAGGGATTTGGAATATTCTGCCGTCATCTGTTTGTTGATGTATGGAAAATTTGTTGAGACCGATGTTTGGGATGTTATGGCCGGAACTATTGGCTATGAAACTTGGCCTGATTTGATCAACTCAATTGTATTGGATAACTGGAAACTAAAATAATGGGAGTCTCAAAAATTGCAGTTTTTAGAGATGCCCAATAAATTATGAGAAATTATTTTAGTTTCGTGCCGATTGGGTTCATTTGTTTTTGCCTTGGTTTTGGTATAAAACTTTTTGAACCTTTGCGTCAGATACAACTTTTCCGAAATAAAAAGAATGATCGTTGAAATCCATTGAAATAATTTATAACAGTCCGAGGCGCAGGACTGTTTTTTTTATTGAAGTTATCTCTAAAAACTAGCAGGCATCTATGAAAGCATTTTTTAGCGATGTTCTTGAATAAGTGGGTTTTTGTTTTTTTAAATTTCCAATAACATTGTCTAATTTGAAATGATTGTTAAGTAAGTAAACAACC
>JAZUEV010000596.1:0-12050 GCA_045640345.1 Treponema sp. | reverse complement strand
GTTTACAAACCGGATTGGCTTGTTTCAAGGAGGATACATGGAATCACCTGAATGGAAAATCGCTTTTTATGACGCAAGAACTTATGACAAAGACTCTTTTACAGATGCAAACAAGGGCTTTTCCTACAATATTGATTTTTTCGACTTCCATTTGAACGAAAATACAGCCGTCACAGCAAAAGGTTATGACGTGGTTTGCTGTTTTGTTAATGATGTTGTCAATGCAAAGGTTATTACGACATTAAAAGAATTGGGCGTGAAACTTATTGCCATGCGTTGTGCAGGTTACAACAATGTTGATTTGAAATCTGCCGCAAAAAATGGTCTCAAAGTTGTCCGAGTACCTTCTTATTCACCAAACGCTGTAGCCGAACATGCTGTTGCCCTTTTGTTGTCCCTTACAAGAAAAATTCCACAGGCTTATACAAAAACTCGCACTGGAAATTTTGCTCTTACAGGATTGACTGGTAGAAATCTATGTGGTCTTACAGCAGGAATCCTTGGAACAGGAAAAATCGGTAAACTTATGGCTGAAATTCTTAGTGGATTTGGCATGAACATTGAAGTCTGTGATGTATATCCAGATAACGAATGGGCAGCCTTCCATGGATTCAAGTATGTTCAGTTGACACAACTTTTTGCTGATTCAGATGTCCTTAGTTTGCATTGTCCACTTACCGATGATACAAAACATATTATCAATGCCCAGTCCCTCCAGCTTATGAAAAGGGATGCAGTTATCATCAACACAGGTCGTGGGGCTTTGATTGATTCAACAGCTTTGGTTCATGCCCTCAAAAAACAGACCCTGGGTGGTGCCGCATTGGATGTCTATGAAGAAGAAAGCAAATATTTCTTTGAAGATTGGTCAATAAACGTTATCAAGGATGATGTTTTGGCAAGACTTATGACATTCCCAAATGTTATTATCACAAGTCACCAGGCATTTTTGACGACAAACGCTCTCAAGGCAATTGCTGAAACAACTTTGGAAAATATCAAGACTTTCTATGCTGGCGGAGAGCTGGTCAACGAAATCAAATAAATGATTATAAACACTGGGGCACGGACGGATACTGTTCAGTATTTCTCTGATTGGCTTTTAAAGCGATTCAAGGAGGGATATGTTTATGAAAGAAATCCCATGTTCCCCAATAAAGTTATCCACTATGATTTGGTCCCCTCAAAAGTTGATTGTGTGATTTTTTGTTCAAAAAATTATCAACCGATATTGCCTCGGCTCCACGAAATAACAGGCAAATTCAATACATATTTCTTCTATACAATAACAGCTTATGGAAAGGACATTGAACCAGGTGTTCCATCGGTGGATCAAAGCATAGACACTTTGTACAAGCTGGAAAAATTGGTCGGTAAAAATCGAATTGCCTGGCGATACGACCCAGTGCTCCTGACAAAAAAATATACAATCCAACAGCATCTCATTACTTTTAGACACATGGCTGCAAGATTACAGGGACATGTAGATAGATGTATTTTTAGTTTTGTGGAAATCTATAACAAGCTCCAGACAAATTTTCCAGAACTCCAGATTCTTACGGAAGAAGATATGGATGAACTGGCGATGGGCATGGGAAAAATTGCAAGAGAATATCGAATTCCCATTCAAACTTGTGCAACAAAAATGGATTTTTCAAAATATGGTATCCAAAAAAGTGGATGCGTAACATTGGATGTTCTATCAAAAGCAAACGACATTAAATTTCGGGACCTAAAACACAAAGGCATGAGAAAAAATTGTCATTGTATGGTCAGCCACGACATCGGTGCATACAACACTTGTCCAAATGGCTGCCGCTACTGTTATGCAAACCAGAATCCCCAAATTGCGGCGGACAATTATTCCAAGCACAACCCCGATTCCCCAATTCTCCTAGGCGAAATCAGTAGCGAGGATGAAATTATTTACGGGAATCAGAAATCTTTTTTGGACTTCTCAAACCAGCAGATACCATTATTTTAAAACTAGACCCTAAATTTTCCGAAATTATATATAGGACTTTTTGAGGTGGCGATATGAAAATCAAAGGATTTTATGGATTTATTAAAACATCCTTTATCTTGAGTACATTTTGTTTAGCTTTGGCTTCCTGTGAATCCAACGAAGGAAAAATTGTCAACGGAAATGGAACTGTTTCCACAAATATTGAGTTGTTCAAGCAACAGACGACAACCATAGCCAAAAGAGTCCATCATTACACCCAAAATCTTGACTTACTTACCTATAGCGAAGTCAAAGAATTGTGCGAAGATAGAGTGGTTGAAAAAGGTGCCACACTTGAGGATTTGGCATCCACATTTTTGGAAGGATTCACTCCACAAGGTTTGACTATGACAAAGGATTCCGACGGAGTTCCATCTGCAGATATCTATTATTCTCGCAACACAGTGACAGTTACTTTTAATTTATTGAAAGGACAAAATTCCAAAGGAGACAACAAAAGTACAATCAGTGGACTTTACGAATCTCCCCTTGATTTTTCAAAAGTCGATTTGGGAAACTCTTATTTTTTGAGCAAAGGATATGTTCCACAATATTTCCCGGCAACAGACACAAGTTATGATTTGGATGTCGCAACTATTCCGAATTATGTCATGGAAAAAGAAATCGATGGAGGTTCTTTTGTCCGTAATGTAATGGGTACAGATTTTGAGGTGACAGTTAGAAATTTCCGACTTGCAGCACTTGAGTTTCCACAGTATTTATGGGTACAGATTTTTAATAACAACCCAAGTCATTTCCAAGGCGATCTTAGGGTGACAGTTGATGGAGAAAGACAAGATTTTAGGCCTGTTGAAAACTTAAGCTGGTTTGATTGTGTGTATATCTGCAATAAATTAAGCATCTTGGACGGACTTACCCCAGCCTATTCTATTGATGGAGTGACAGATCCAGAAAAATGGGGACAGATTCCAGAAGATTCAGACAGTGACACACTTGCAAAATACAATTCTATTCAATGGAACAAAAACGCCGATGGGTACAGATTACCGACAGAAGCAGAATGGGAATTTGCCGCCCTTGGTGGTAATGGTTCAGACCATCAATCAATTTATGCAGGGATTGATAATTTGGATACAGTTGCTTGGAATGTAAACAATAGTTCAATCTGTACCCATGAAATTGCTAAACTGTCACCTAATTCTCTGGGTCTTTTTGATATGAATGGTAACATCGATGAATGGTGTTGGGACATCTATGGAGATTTTAACCCTCAAGATGAAATTGATCCAGATGGTGCAGAAACTGGAAATTTCAGAGTCAAAAAAGGTGGAGCTTATTATAGCACAAATTCAGCATCAACTATTGTTTCACGCAACCAAAACTTGCCATACCGTCGAACAAGTGGATTTGGTCTAAGACTTGCCCGAAACGCAAAACTCGATGCCATAGGAATCAATAGTATCAACTAGCAGGCAAATGTCTCGCTTGGTTGTCTAGTCATGCTGAACTTGTTTCAGAATCTCCTAATCAACAGTCACGCTCGGTTGTTCAGTCGTGCCAAATTTATTTTGAGAATTCGGAATGACACCATGTGTTTTTCCTCCACTCGCAACACTTTTTATCAGTGGCCTTATGGTAGTTGTTTAATTTTACAAAAAAGTTTAAACTATGAATGAGGTAATATATGAAACGTTTGTATGAACCAGGTGAGTTGATTGAAACAACAATCGTTGCAATCACCAACGATACAATTTTTTTGGATTTGGGACTCAAAAGCGAAGGTATTCTTGCAAAGTCAGAACTTGCTGATGAAAACGGAAATGTTGAAGTAAAAGAAGGGGACAAAATCAAAGTCTACTTCCTTGAAAACAAATATGAGGAACTTCATTTTACAACCAAACTGAGTGGAAAAGACACAGGAAAGGAAATTCTTGAAAACGCTTGGAAAAATGGAATTCCAGTTGAAGGTCATGTGACTCAGGAAATCAAGGGTGGATTTGAAGTAATGATTGGTTCCACTCGCGCATTCTGTCCATTTTCACAGATGGGATACAAGCAGAAAAAAGAAAGTGCCGAATATGTTGGAACTCATTTGACTTTTATCATCCAGGAATACAAGAACGATGGTCGCAATATTGTTGTTTCCAATCGTGTGATTCTTGAACGTGAAGCTGAAGAAGCAAAACAAAAGTTGGCACAGGATTTGACAGTCGGAAAAATCGTTAAGGGAACTGTTATTTCTTTGGAAAATTACGGTGCGTTTGTTAACATCAACGGATTCCAGGCACTGCTCCCAATTTCAGAAATCTCCCATGTTAGAGTCAACAATGCCGCAGATGTTTTGAATGTCGGTCAGGAAATCGAAGCAAAAATCATTAATGCTGATTGGAGTCGCGAAAGAGTTTCACTAAGCATGAAGCAGTTGGAAAAGGACCCTTGGGAAACAGCAGTCGAACAGTTCCCAGTTGGCACAAGATTTGAGGGAACAATTTCAAGAGTCGCAGCATTTGGTGTGTTCGTAAATATCGCTCCTGCAGTTGATGGATTGGTTCACATCTCCAAGCTGAATGTGGAACGCAACACAAACTTGAAGAAAGCGTTTAATGTTGGCGATAAAATGGAAGTGGTTGTCGAAAAAGTTGATTCCGATGAAAAACGCATTTCATTGACCCCTGTTGTTTCAAATGAAGAACAGGACAACGCCAACGACTATATGTCTTCACACAAAAACGACGATGACGGAGAAACCTACAATCCATTCGCCGCTTTGTTGAAAAAATAATCGACTAAATAAATCGTGCTGAACAAACATTTGTGGATATCTACAACCAATTTGTCCAGCATGATTTTTTTTAAATCTGCGTTTTTACCACAATTTCCCAATCTATTGAAAATCCTCAATTTTCCAATTAGAATATGAAAAACTTTTATTCATAACATTTGAGGTCTTATGCTTTTTTCAATTGCTCTTATATTGATTTCTGGACTGATTTTAGGTTGGACTTGTAAAAAAATCAAACTGCCTGCATTGATTGGTATGCTTTTGGCGGGGATTGTTTTTGGTCCCTTCTGCTTAAACCTTTTGGATTCATCCATCCTGTCCATATCAGCGGACATAAGAAAAATTGCGCTCATCATCATACTCACCCGAGCAGGTCTGAGCTTGGACGTTTCGTTCCTAAAAAAAATCGGACGACCAGCACTTTTGATGTGTTTTGTCCCTGCAACTTTCGAACTTTTGGGTATGATTTTGATTGGTCCCATTTTTCTTGGACTAAGCGTTTTGGAATCTGCCATAATGGGCTCGGTTTTGGCAGCAGTATCTCCAGCAGTTGTAGTCCCCAGAATGATAAAACTTATGGACGAAGGTTACGGCACAAAAAAAGGAGTCCCCCAATTGATTTTGGCAGGAGCTTCGGTAGACGATGTTTTTGTAATAGTCCTTTTTTCTGCTTTCACGGGAATTGCACAGGGCACAAAAGTTTCAGTCCTGAGTTTTGTAAACATACCAGTATCCGTTACAACAGGAATTGCCCTGGGCTATGGATTGGGATTTTTATTGTCAAAATTTTTCGCAAAATCAAAAATCCAAAACACAGTAAAAATTTTAATCATCCTGAGCATTTCATTTTTCATGTGCTGGACAGAAGATTTAATCAAAACATTCAGCCCCATAAATTTTTCCGCATTGATTGGAATCATGTTTTTGGGAATCGCCATAAAAAAACAGGACCAAAATTTAGCAAAAGAGTTATCGGGAAAATACAACCAACTATGGATGGGAGCAGAAATCTTTTTGTTTGTACTGGTGGGTGCTTGCGTAAACATAAACTATCTTGGAAAAATCGGACCGGTTGCGTTGTTGGTGATTGCACTTGCTTTGGTCTTTAGAATGGTTGGAGTTTTCGCCTGCATGATAAAAACCAAATTCAATATGAAGGAAAGATTTTTTTCAATGATGGCATATACTCCAAAAGCAACTGTCCAGGCGGCAATTGGTGGTGTGCCATTGGCTTTGGGATTATCTTGTGGAGACACGGTTTTGACTGTAGCGGTTCTGGCAATTGTTTTTACAGCTCCATTGGGTGCATTTTTGATTGACAGGACTTACAAAAATCTTCTCGAAAAAGACAGTACCCTTGAAAATTTTTAAGAAAATACTTGCAAATTCTACAAAGTGGATTTACAATTATAGTGCCAGGGCTGTGGAAGAATTTTATATGATTCAAGATACAGTTTCAACTGCTGATCGATGTTCGTTACCTCCTATCAAAAAAGCTCGATCAGCAGTTTTTTATTTTAAATCCAGATTGGCATAAACAAACGTAAACAAAGAAGGTCATAGCAAAAAAAGTCCCCAATCTTTTTCAAAATCAGGGACTTATAGATAATACCAGTCATTTCAACCAAACAAAAATCGAAGAAACAACCGTCATGTTGAATTCATTTCAGTATCTCAAAAATATGGCTAGACTGTTGTTCTTGCGGTAGTTTCGACAGGTTCAACCACCACGGTTTGTCATGCTGAATTCATTTCAGTATCCCAAAAATATGGCTAGACTGTTTTTCTTGTGGTAGTTTCGACAGGCTCAACCACCACGGTTTGTCATGCTGAATTTATTTCAGCATCCTAAAATCAACAAATCTATTTTAGTCTTCCATCTTCTTGAATTCATCATACTTGGCAAGAATTTCTGGATTCTTCTTTGTAAGCATACTGACCACAATAGTAACAACCAAGTTTACAATAAATGCCGGGAGAATCTCGTAGACACCAAAGATTGGATGGACACTTCCTGGAATCTTGTTCCAAACAACAACGGTAATTCCTGCGGCAATAAATCCAGCGATAGCACCCTTGTTTGTTGTATTCTTCCAGAAAAGAGCCAAAAGAATAATTGGTCCCAAAGTTCCACCAAATCCAGCCCAAGCATAGCTAACCAAACCAAAGATTGAACTATTTTCGTCCTGAGAAATAATGAATGCAACCAAAGCAATAACCAAAACAGTAATACGGCTAACATTCAAAACAGATTTTTCAGAAGCCTTCTTGTTTATAACTCCCTTGAAAATATCCTGACCGAATGATGAAGATGCAACCAAAAGCTGACTGTCTGCTGTACTCATAGCGGCTGCCAAAATCGCACAAAGGAAGATTCCACCAACAAATGGAGGGAACATCTGTTTCATTGCTTCACTAAACACAGTCTCAGCGGCAGATGTATTCAAAATATTTGGCTGGAGATAAACAGAACCAAGTGCTCCAATCACAACTGCAATACCCAATGCAATCACAACCCAAACAGTTGCAATTCGTCTTGAGATTTTGATTTCCTTGTTTGAACGGATACCCATAAAGCGAACAATAAAGTGTGGCATTCCAAAGTAGCCCAAGCCCCAAACAACAGCGGAAATAATAGATACAACACCGTAAGACTGATTCTTGGTAAAAGCTTCCTGCATCTTTTCACTTATGGAATTGAATTCACCACTCATCGCTCTCTGGCCAAAATCACTGACCTTCTGCATTGCGGCAGCTGGACCACCAAGATTTACAACCATAACAGTTCCAGTAATAATCAATGCCACAAACATCAAAGCACCCTGGATAAAATCAGTTGTACAAACAGCGGCATATCCACCAGTGATTGTATAAGTCAAAACAACAATCAATCCAAGAATCAATCCAATTTTATATTCAAGACCAAATACAGAATGGAACAATTTAGCACAAGCAACAAATCCAGATGCAACATAGATTGTAAAGAACACAATGTTGAACAAAACAACAACAGTTCCCAAAATCTTTTTCTTATCACCAAAACGGTTGTTCAAGAATTCTGGAATTGTGATTGCGTTTCCAAATTTGATTGTACACTTGCGCAAAGGTTTTGCAACAATCAACCAACTTAAATAAGTTCCAACCGCAAGACCCACCGCTGTCCAAAAACATTCTTTGATACCACCAAGATATGCAAGTCCAGGAAGTCCCATCAAAAGCCAACCAGACATATCGGAAGCTTCGGCACTTAAAGCTGTTGTCCAAGGATCAACCTTACGACCTCCAAGAAAAAAGTCCTCAGAACTATTATTCTTCTTCATAAACTTCAGGCCAATAAAAATCATCA
Source organism: Treponema sp. (assembly GCA_045640345.1). Classification (GTDB taxonomy): domain Bacteria; phylum Spirochaetota; class Spirochaetia; order Treponematales; family Treponemataceae; genus Treponema_D. The sequence continues at coordinate 3,956 of JAZUEV010000596.1, read as the reverse complement.
TGCCCAAATACAACACAAAAGCAATAATCTGCTGAACCATTGCAGACATATTCATCCTCCAACTTTTTAGCGTTTCTATACATAGGATTTTAAAGGATTATGGAACTTGTTTCAATGCAATTTATAAATATTTTTTTGTTCCGTCATAAATTTATGTTATAAATTGCTTAATTCCCCGATTCCATCAATTGAAAAGTTCTTAAAATTCCTATTAATCGACTTTGTACAGTCTTTTTTAAGTCCCGCCAACCAAATAATATAGGCATTTCTGAAAATTGCAACTTTTAGAGACTCCTATATGTAACCAAGGTTAAAGAGAACAATTTTTAATAAAAGAGAAGAGTTGAATTTCACGTTAAGGATGGGAAAACAAATGAAAAAAATTCTTGTTCTTATTTTTACAATCGTCGCACTTGCATTTATCTCTTGCGCCACAAAAAATGGTCAATTTTATTACAACCAGGCAGATGCCCATATCAATTCAGGAAAATATAAAGATGGTTTAAAATCAGCAATAAAAGCAGAATCTCTTTTTTCGCAGGAAGATTTTCAATGGAAAGAAATTGTTGTACTTGAAGGCGAAGCATATCTTTGGATGGACGATGAACAAAAAGCATTAAAAGAGTTCAATAGAGTTTTTGATTATGACCCAGAAGATGAAGATATGGTTTTGAATATTGCCGCCACTTGTTTTCGCACACAAAAATATGACATTCTTGAATTATTCTGTCAGTCCCAATTAAAAAAACAAAATATCTCCGACAAAACAAAAGGGCTGCTTTATTATTACTACGGTCATCTAATTTTTGCCAAAGAAGATTACAGGGAAGCCAAACAAATTTTTCAGACAGCCAATGAATGTTTTGCAAAATGTGGATTTTCAAAATATGATGATGAACTAAATTCATTGTTCGATAAAATCCGTGAAATGTCAGAAATCGAAGGTCATTGGGAAGTGGTTGGTCTTGAAATCTCCAGCATCCCACAAGAAATCTGTATATCCAACATTATAATAGAAGAAAATGATAATGGCATCTCTAAAAACTTTTTTGTCCACGGAAAATCTGCCGTAAATGAATTTAATTTCCCCGCATCCATCAAGCCCCACATTTTTGAACTGCTTGATAATTTTGAAACTACGGAAATGACCAGCGAATCAGAAAGGGTCAATGAATTTGAAACCAATTTTGCCAACACCTTAATGAACACAAAAACTTGGACAATTGATTTTGCAAAAGGTGCAATCGAACTTACATTAATTTCAAACAACAAAGATAAAATCCGTCTTATAAAAATTTTGCCACAAAAAAGTCAATTAAAAAGTTTGATAAATAAAAAATAACAGTCATTTTGACCAAGCAAAAACACTCTTTAAAATTTCTCAATTCGGTGCTATAATAAAAGTGGAAGTCCCTAAAAACAATTTTGGAGATTCCCTAAGTCTACAGGAAAAAAAAATGCCATTTAGAATTGAACGAAACGATATTACAAAAGTCCACACAGAAGCAATTGTCAATACAGCAAATCCGCTTCCAATAATTGGTTATGGAACAGACTCCGCCGTATATGAAGCCGCTGGTGAAGATCTCTTGCTTTCCGAACGAAAAAAAATTGGTCCCATCGAGCGTGGTCAATCAGCTTACACACCAGGATTCAATCTCAAAAAAAATGGCATCAAATATATAATCCACACAGTCGGTATTCGTTGGAGTGGTGGAAACAATGGTGAAATCGACATAATGAGAAACTGCTATCGTAATTCACTTCGACTGGCAAAAGAGCTTAACTGTAAAAATATTTCTATTCCTCTGTTGGCCACTGGTTGTTATGAATTTCCAAAAGAGATTGCATTGAACATCGCCATTGACGAAATCAGTAAATTTTTGTTTGAAACTGAAATTGATGTTGTGCTTGTGGTTTATGACAAAGACTCTTTTCATATTTCGGAAAAACTTTTTTCTGATGTCAAAAGTTATATCGACGAAAATTATATCGCAAAAAAATTTGAAGGCATTAACACTGATGAATTGACCAACGCCGAAAATCAATCGATTAAAAATCATAACGATAAAAATTCCTCAAACAAAAAACAGTCTGATAAAAAAATAGAAAATCAAATTGAAAATCAAATTGAAAAAAATCCGACTGAAAAAAATTCTCCAATTGAAGATTCTCAAAAAATTGTCAGCCATAAAGAACAATCCAAAATTGAACAACAAAAAAGAGCCGAAATAAAATCCTTGTCCGTTGAAGATTTTATCCAGCAAAAAAAGAGGAATTATAATTTTCAGGATCTGCTCAGAAAACATATCCAAGAAAAAAATTTGGACAATCCGACGGTTTATAAAAGAAGTGGGGCAATCACCAAGCAACTTTTTTCAAAAATTCTAAGTGGTCATATTCCAAACAAACATTCGGTTATGGCTTTGGGACTTGCTTTGCAATTGGATTTGGATGAATTTAAAACTTTTCTTTCGACCGCCAATTTTGCTCTGAACCCAAGCGAAAGGTTTGACCTGGTTATCGAGTTTTGCATTACAAAAAAAATCTACAATGTGTTTGATGTGGACCAAATTCTTTTTAAATTTGATTTGCCGTCTTTCAATTCATAGAATTATTTTTTTTATTTTTTTTCGGACGCAAGCCACTCATAGAAGTGTCCCTTCGGTCCACAAACCATAGTGTATCCGGCTTTTCGGGGTTTCATTCCTCCACTGCGTTTCGGAACAGCTTCGCCGCCCCTACAATCCGGCGTAAGTTTTTTCGTCAAAATGAACGACCCAAAATTTAAACGACAGAATTTATTTTGTCCAAGGACATCACTTCGTAAACTAAAATTGAACCGTTTTCGCAATCGGCTGTTTCGTGACGAACTGTTTTGTATCCACGCTTTTCATACATCACCGCTGCAGCAAGAGAAGCATCCAGTTCTACAAAATCAGCATGGTCAAAAATCTTTTTTTCAAAAGTGTCAAAAATAAAACTACCAATCCCCTGCCCCTGATATTCTGGTTTTACAAAAACTCGTGTAATGTGATTTCCGTCCAAAGTTCCAGTGGCGACAATTTTTTCATCAAGCGCAACCACATAAACAAAACCATTTTGAATATCTTCCCGAATTTTTTCAACCGAATGATGCTGACAAAAAAAATCCACCACGCCGGATGCATAATATTTTGGATAAACAGTTTTTATTGTTTCTTGAACCAGATTATAAATTTCATCCGTCTGATTCAAATCAGCAGTTATTAAATTACATTCTTCCAATAGTCACTCCAAGCAAAAAAAAATCAGGCCAACTAGCCTGATTCAAAAAGTTTGGATGGGCGGCGTATCCATCATATCAGGTTCCCTTCCGGGAGCGCAGGGTGCCTTTCCTGCTCGTCAAACCCTATACCAATAAAATAGCAACAAACTTAAATTTCGTCAAGTTTATCATCACTAGGCATTATTCTACAAAGATAGCATAAAAATAAGAAAATAATCTAGTCTTAAATAATTATCAAGTCTCTTCAAATCAAAAATCATCGGACATTTTTTACTCATCGGTTTTATCATCAGCTGATTTGATTCCAAGAATTTTTTCTCGTTTTGCTTTGTCGGATTTTTCCAAGCCAAGACCGATTAAAAACCAGACCATCATAAACATTGGCATAAAAATAAATCCTTTTGATGAGCCAACCGAAAATGGAACAGACATGGAAATGCCCAACATCATTAAAATTACGGACCATTTTGTTGGAGTCTGCTCATGGACAAATTTTCCGCTGTCATCATTATCAAAAAATGCGTGGTCTTTTAAAATCTTCAAAATGCCATCAGTTTGTTCCGGAACAGAAATGTAGATAAAATAATAGACTCCTAAAGTGAGCGCAGTGTAAAGTGTAATCTTCAAAACTTCTTCCATATAAATCATGCTTTCTACCTTCAAAGTGATTTTGAATTCAGCACATCCC
>JAZUEV010000595.1:0-6227 GCA_045640345.1 Treponema sp. | reverse complement strand
GAGTTTTTCAGTGACCTCTTATTTATCTCTTCGGGAGTCTCTTGTTAAGAGTAACCATTTTTCCTCTTCCCCCACATTTTCTTTGCACCTTATAAAAATAATTATATTTTTATTTTATTAATATATTTTAAAATATGAGATTTTCAGTAGGTACTTAATAAAGTCAAAATCAATAAGCATAAAACCAAACTCAAACTTCAATATCGTATGAAAAAACACGGTCCGTAGTTGTTGAACTCGTCGAAACTTCCGTGTAAAAGCAAAAGGTTTTTTGTTGTTTGTCGCATTGACTTTATTTTATTTGTATCTCATAATAAATTAGGAATTAGAAAAAAAATCTTTCCATTATATAAAGTGCAATTCAGGGGGAAAAAATGTTTCAGTTGGAAAATGTATCTAAGGTCTATGGCAAAAAAGATGTCAAGGCAGTTAGTTCTGTAAATCTTTCCGTTAACAATGGCGAAATTTTTGGATTCTTGGGACCAAACGGTGCTGGAAAAACAACCACAATCAGAATGTTGACAGGAATCCTTTTGCCCAGCGAGGGACACATTTTTTTGGATTCCAAAGATTTGCTGAAAAATCCGATTGAAGCAAAAAAACAGTTTTCATTTGTCCCAGACAATCCAGAAACTTTTTCTCGTTTGAAGGCTTTGGAATATTTGAATTTTATTGCAGACGTTTATAAAATTTCTCCAGAACTTAGAAAAGAAAGAATTGAATTTTATTGTGAAAAGTTTGGAATCAAGGAAGTTTTGAAAAATAAAATTTCGTCTTTCAGTCACGGAATGAAGCAAAAACTTTTTCTTGTTGCAAGTTTGATTTCCGATCCACAGAACTGGATTCTCGATGAACCAATGGTGGGACTTGATCCAGAGGCTGCGTTTGTTGTTAAGGAACTTATGCGTGAAAGAGCTGCTGCGGGAAAAACTGTTTTCTTTTCAACACATGTCATGGAAGTTGCAGAAAAAATTTGTGACAGAATTGGAATCATAAAAAAAGGTGAGCTTGTTTTTGCCGGAACATTGGATGAATTAAAAAATCAGCATGGAAAAGATGGACAATCATTGGAAGATATTTTCCTGTCGTTGATCGATTCAAAAATTGTTGAATCAAAATAAAGGTGATTTTTATGAGCAATATTTTTTCACTTTTTAAATTATTTTTTGGTGCGATTTTTTCATCCGAAAGTTTTGTTGGCGAAATAAAAAAAGGTCCAAAAGGAATTATCAAACTTGTTTTATTGGGACTTTTGTTTTTGTATGTGTTGGGTGCTTTCGGAGCCATCATGGTGCTAACACTTTTGGGTGTCTACAAAAATCTTGCAGGATACGGAATGCAAAACCTGATGCCGACTTTTTCATTCTTGTTTGCAGCAATCGGTATTCTTTTTTTTGGATTCATTGCGGCGGCCACAAATTATTATACAGGTGGAAATGAAGAACAGTTGCTTTCCATGCCCCTAAAGCCAAAAGAAATTTTTACTGCAAAATATTTGGTGTCATCAGTTTCTGACGGAATCTTGGGTGCGTTCATTTTGGGAACAGCTGGAATAATCTACGGCTACAACGAAGGTCATCTTGCGAATCCACTTTTCTGGATTACACTGATTTGCTCGATTGTATTTTTGGTGTGCTTTGTTCTCTTTGTGATTTACGTTTTGTTGATTCTGTTTTTGACTGTTTTTCCATTTCTTCGCAAAAAGAAAATCCTAACATCAATTGCATCGGTTCTGACTTTTGTTTTTGCAATCACTTTTTCACTTCTTTCATCTTCCATTTCAAGTTCCATTGTAAGCGACGGAGGATTGACAGGATTTGTTACTGGTGAAACAGCGACACGTTTTTCAAAGGTTGGAAAGATTGCAGCATTTTTTGAATCATCTTTCAGTGGAAATATTTTGTGTGCATTGGTTTTTCTTGCATTCAGTGCTTTGATAATTTTTGTACTTGTTCCGCTCATTTCAAAATTCTACATAAATACATTGGACGGATTCAGCGATGTAAAATCAAAAAAATATTCCGCCTCAGAAATTTCAAAAAGTCTTGAAAATGAAACAAAGGGTAGAAGCTTGTTCAAGGCCTGCTGATAAAAGACATCCATGGTGTTTTGCGGGAACCATCGTTTTTTGCAAACGGTCCTTTGTTTATAATCATCATGCCACTAATCATGGTGGTGTCAATGGCCATTGGATTTTTTAGTGCAAGCAAAGGTGATTCAACGGAAGTTTTGTTTTCCATCCAACAGTTGATTCAGACAATCGACGGAGAAACTTTGAAGACTGTTGAATTTTGGTTTATACTTGTGGGAAGCATTTATGTTTCATTTTTGGGAGTCAACGCCAACATTGCATCCACAGCATTTTCAAGAGAAGGTAAGGGACTTGCAAATTTAAAAGCCATGCCAATCACTTTCAAAAATATCTCTCAGGCAAAAATAGTTCACTCGCTGATTTATTGCATCCTTTCATACATTGAATTTGCTTTGATATTTTCCGCTATTCTGGGACTTGTAAAAATCCCTTTCAGTGCTGTGTCGGTTGTAAGAATCTTCCTTCTGACTTTTATGCTTGGATTTGCGATTTCATTTTTTATGATTTACATTGACATTCTTTTGGACGCTTTCAATCCAAAAATCAATTGGGAAAATCCAATTCACGCATTCAAGAAAAACGTTAACACTTTGTTCTCTGTCCTGGGAACCATGGCTGTGGCTGCATTGATTGTGTATGCCTGCATCAAATTTCAGCAGTTTGGGATTTATACTTTGCTGGGGCTTGTTTTGGTTTTTGCATTGTTGACTTTCGGAATAAGATTTGCCTACTATAAATATGGCGAAAAAAAATTCTGGGAAATGTAAAAAAATCTTCCGGGATAAAAGGATTCCTCAAATGATGGGGAGTCCTTTTTTTATTGATTGTTTTTTTGCGAAAAATTTGATTCTAAAAATCTACCTGCACTCAACAAAAATTATAAATGTTTTGCTAGATATTTTGGAGAATTTAGTTTATACTGATTCCAAGGAGTGAATTGTGATTAAAAAGAATTTCTTTAAGTTGGTTTTGTTCTGCTCAATTTTTTTGATGTTTTCGTCTTGTGCAAAGGGAAACAGAACTTCCATTGATATTAATAAAGATTGGAAATTAAATTTAAGCGACAATATGAATTATGCTGCCCCGGATTTTGAGGATTCGTCCTGGCTGTCTGTTGAAAAATCATCACCCATTGTTTGGGGCAAGGTTGGTGAAAATTATGCTTGGATCAGAAAAACAATCACCATTCCATCAACTTTTGCGGGACAGGATGTTTACATTGGTTTTGGTCGTGGAAATATTGCGGCGGAAGTTTATGCCAATGGTGTTTTTGTTGGTTCCCGTGGTACTTTTCCTCCAAACTACAATATGCGAATCGAACAGAATGTTGATGTACTTATCCCCAAAAATTGTATCGTGAATAACACTGTGACTTTGGCGCTTAGGATTTACAGCACTGAAACTGATATGGATGACATGAACTTGACTTTGGATAGTGCCGATCAAGCGTATTTCCAGAATGTGGTGCACAATGTTTTTACCCAGCGAATCTTTTTGCTTTTGGCAACCATTTGTTTGTTCATGTTGTTCTACAGCATGGGACAGTATTACATAACAAAAGATTTTTCCTATCTTGTCTTTTCCATTTCACTGTTTTTTGTGTCCTTCTATTTTTACGACATGGGTTGCGACTTGTTGCTCTTCAGTTACAGATGGCAGAGAATGCTTGCCAGACTTTCGCTTGTGTGGAGCATGAGTTTCTTGAGTTTGTTCCTTGCCTTCTTCTTCAAGCGGAACTATGTAAAAAAGATGTCCATCGGAATGGTTGCATTGAGTCTTATAGCGACGGTAGTTTATTTTGTGAACGTGGGCAATAACGCTTCAATCAACAATATATTTACACTGTTCCTCATTCCAATATTCATTTTAATGATTTATGGTTACGTGATTATTATCCGTTCGGCAAAGAAAAATTTGTTTGGTGCAAAACTTATGATTGTGGGATACATTGGTGGTTCCCTTTTTGCCTTCAATGATATTATCTCTCAGGCCACTGGAAAGACTCCTTTTATGTGGACCCAGGGATTTGCTTTTTTTGCAATTGATTTGGCTGTTTTTATTGCCCTCATTCAGCGTGATGGATTGAACCAAAAGCGCATTGAAAAACTTGCTAAAACAACCACCGACCAGAAAGATAGGTTGAGCTCCGTTTTCCAGAATGCAAGAAATGTTGCAGGCGAAACTTCTGAAATTTCTCGATCCCTTACTGACTCTGTGACCGCTGTTAATAATGCAGTTGATTCCACCCGCAACAAGGTTAACGAAATCAAGCACGCGTTGGACATTCAGGGACGGACCCAAAAAGAAACTGCTTCTGCTGTTGAAACTTTGACACAATTTATGAACTCCATGGGAATGCAGATTGAAGAACAAAACCAATTGATTCAGTCAACAGCTCGTGGAATTGGTGATGTGATTCAAGGAATTTTAAGCGTTGGTGATGGTGTTTCATCTGCTGCTGATTTTTCAAATGGACTTTCGGGAATTACAAGCACAAGTTCTTCCGACATGAAAAAACTTGTTGGTGAAATGGAAAAAGTTCGTGATTCATCCAAGGAGATTTTGGGAGTCGTTACAACTTTGGATACTTTTGCTCAGCAGACAAACCTTCTTGCCATGAATGCATCAATTGAAGCTGCCCACGCTGGTGAAACAGGAAAAGGGTTTGCCGTTATTGCACGAGAGATAAAAGATCTGGCTTCTCAAACTTCTCAGTGGTCTGCGAGAATTGGTGAAATCGTCGAAGGAGTTATTGGACAAATTCAAAACAGTGTGGACTTGTGTACCAAGGTCAATAAATCTTTGTCACAAATAAATGTAGATTCTCAGGAAAGTGCCAAAAAAGTTGGTGCCGCCGCTCAAAGTGTTTTAGATCAACAACAGGTTGGTGAAACAATTGCACGAGAGTCTGAGGATTTGGCAAGACTGGCAAAAAAGATGCAGGATGCTTTGAAAGAACAATCCAAGTTTACAGAAAATGTCCGTAAAAATATGGAAGCCTTGTTCAATGCTTCGAATGCTGTTGACAGTGCCACAATGGAAATTTTCAAAGAAGCAAAATTCTTGGCTGAAGAGTCTAGCAATCTTACGACCCTTGCAAACAGAACCAATGAATCTTCTGAAACTCTGACCACAATCATGTCAGAAAAAGAAACAAAATAGCATGGGACTTTTTGAATTAATAAATCTTGGCGGTCCAATTAATTGGATTTTATTTGGACTGCTTTGTGTTTGTCTCAGTCACTGGATTGAAAGGTGCATTTATTTTTTTCAGACATCCGAAAAATCAAAAAAAAGTTTTTTGAAGGAACTTGAAAAAAAATGTAGCGAAACAAAAAAAATGACGCAAGAGGATAAAAGAAATTTTTTAGAAAAACATTCTGCCCTTGTGTATTTTGAAATGAACCGAGGACTTTGGTTTATGAATTTTGTTGGAGCTGTTGCACCTTCCATTGGACTTTTGGGAACTGTGGTGGGACTTATTTCATCTTTCCACAATCTCTCCCAGGGGAATACTCAAATGAATATTCAAGATTTGTCGGGAGGAATTTGGGTTGCAATGTTGACCACCGCTACGGGAATGGTTGTTTCAATTCCATCTTTGTTTTTTTACAGAATCTTTAAACGTCTCATTGAAAAACGGATGTACAAAATCAACTTGCTTATAGAAGAAAATTGTCGATGAATAAGTTTCTAAAAAAAATTAAAAATAACGAAGAAGATTTATCCGTCAACATAACTTCCATGGTGGATGTGATTTTTATTCTCCTGATTTTTTTTATGGCGACGACGCAATTTAAAAAAAATAGTTTGCCATTGAATTTACCACAGACTAGAGATTCTCAAACAACAGTACAGGAAAGGTCGGAAAAAGTTTTGTCCGTCAATGAATCTAAAATTTATTTTGATGGAATGGAAATAGAATTAGAAAATCTGGAATCTGAATTGAAAAATCAATTTGAAAAAAATCCACAGATGAGTCTTTCTTTTGAATGTGAAAAAACATTGGAGTTTGAAAAAGTGGTGCAGATTTTAGAAAAAATTCAAAATGCTGGAATCACAAATATAGGAATAATAAATGAAACGCTGGATAATTAGTTTTTTTTTAAGTCTTGCGATTGTGATTTTATGTTTT
>JAZUEV010000594.1:0-10385 GCA_045640345.1 Treponema sp. | reverse complement strand
TAGTATTTACTGAAAAAGTATTTTTCAGTTCTTTTTTCTGTCATAATTTAGGGATTATAGTCAAGCTAGTTTATTGCATGTAGGCAAAGTGGCTTTTTGTCAGGAACGACCATAGTCTTACGCACCTGCATAGCCCATCATATTCGAAACAAGCTCCTCCCTTCCCATTTAACTATAAGTTTTCATTGCAAACTCGTTAAACAAGCGACAGATTGCGATTGACATGGTTCAATTGGTTCTTCCCTTGAAAATCTCAAAAACTTCCAATTATTAGAGCCACCCATTTCAAATATCATTTGTTTGAAAGAACCATTGTTTTGGGCAAAGAAAGTTAGAAATTTATTTCCATTTCGTGTTTTTTTAGATGAACGATTGATGAAACAGGAATGGATGAACAATTATTATGGTCAAGAAAAATAAAATCAACCATGCCTTCTTTTTTATTTAGACCTTCAACCTGACACACAAATGCGTTGCTTCCTTTGTCCAATGTGACTTCCAAAAGATTTTTATTCTGCAGAGATTTTTCTATTAAATAAATTTTTCCTGAATTGTCCATGGCAGAAGCTTCGTCTTTTTCATAAGGAATCGGCACTTCCAACTGATTTGGATTTATAATCAATCGTCTGTTGATTTTTTTCAGCATGGCTTGTTTTTGTTCATCACTCAAATCCATTTTTATCAATTGATTTTTCAAGTCATCCAAAATTGCCTGGCACTTATCGTCATCTGATTCAAATTCATCACCCATAAATTCTGGACAATCCAACAAATTGATTGACGATGAAAGATTATTTTTTTTCAGAATTGGCAGGGATGGAGCGACGATTTTCTTTTCACATTGGTCGATGCTTCCATGATAATCCAATCCACAGGAAGACAAAATTGCCAAAGCTTCAACGTCATCCTTAAAATCCATAACCAAAACTTGGGGAGTCAATTTTTCAAGAATATGGTTTGAAAGATTCACATTTTTTTCAACGAAAGCCATATTCTCTTCGCTCAAACGTAAAATATATCCTTTAAAAAGTCTTACCCCAGAATAAGAGTTGAACCAATCTTCAAGACTCACAATCAAACTTTGAGGGGCTGGATAAATACAATTTTTTTCCAAAACCGACTGAATAGAATTTATGTCCATGCCAGAATTGAATCCATTAAAAACAGTTTTCTTGTTGATTTCAAAAACAGCAGCAACATCAAATCTTTTTATGTCCATGAATTTTATGAGAGGCAAAAGTTCGTGCAAAGAAAGACCAGGCATAACAGTCACAGAAAAATCAGATTCAACACTTACCAGCTTTTGATTTTCATGGAGATTGTTCAAATCCAAAAACCAATCGGCTACTGTCAAAACTTCTTCACAAGTTTCATTGCTTTCTGACGAATCAAAAATTCCAAAACTCTTGCAAGTTTCCACAAGATTTTCTATTGGCGAATAATCTTTTATATCATTTTTTTCTCCGCCGACAACCTGGGACATAATGGAATCAAAACGACTGATCTTATTTGGAGAAATCTGGGTAAGTTTGGAAACGACAGTCCCCAATCGAACAGTTGATTTTTCCGTGTAAGAATTTTTCCCCATAAGCATAACAAGGTCAAACAAAAGTTGGGCATTGGTCTGCATGGTTTTGAGAGAATAAGATGTTATGGCAGATGACGCACACAAATAAAGAATCTGTTCAATAGAAGAAAGTTTTGCAAATTTTTCAAGCTTTGTCCAATTCGGTTTAAAAGATTCAGAAGAAGAAAAAAGTCCCAACTTCATAAAAGCGTCCGCCAAAGAATTCAGTGCGAAATAAAAAGGAGATGCATAATCAACAAGATCTTCCGTCAATCCACAGATTTGGACAAAATCTTTTACAGGCTTTTTTTTCAGAGAACCGTCGGCTTTTAAAATATCTGGACGAAGAATTGAATAGGAAATAAAAGACGCAATAAAATTCGGTGTAAGGTTTACATATTTTTCATAACTTGCACCTGGTTCAGTTTTTTTTATCAAAGTGTCCAAACCAATTTTTCCATTCAACGCCAAATCGATTTGGGGATTCACAAAATAAACTTCCTTTGATTTTTCATTATCCTCGGCTGTGTAAAGAACAAGTCTCTCTTCCAAATTTTGGATGTGGCTTTTTAATTCATATCTGTCAAAATCGTTGGAGAAAAATTCCACGATATCATCGAAAGTTGAGTGAGGCATGATTGTCACAAAGCAGACAATTCTTAAATCATTTTTTCCCAGGAGAGCCAAGATTTTTTGTCGATTATCCTCATTGCAAAAAAACACAGAAATCTGGTCGGCCAATTTTTGTTTATTAAAAGGCGTCGGTATTTCTCCTAAAAAATTTTTTGCGTATGACAAAAATTTGTTTGTAGGCATAGCGGCCATGGAGTTTTTCCAATGGATAATTTTGTTTGTGGTCTCCTGAGAAAATTTCATTGGCAAGTGCCTCCCTTGTTTTTATCTTCCAATCTATTGGATTCCAAAAGTTCGTCAAAGCTGGATGAATTTTCATAACGGATGATTCTGTAGGAATATCCCTGTTCACCTAAAAACTTTTGACGCTTGGTTCCAAATTCTTCGTCTATTGTATCTTTTGTAACGACGGTAAAAAATCTAGCAGTCCTTTCTTTTGGTCTCAACAGTCGTCCTAAACGCTGAGCTTCTTCCTGTCTTGAACCAAAGACTCCACTTACTTCAATCGCCATACTTGCATCTGGTAAATCGATTGCAAAATTTGCAACCTTGCTTACAACAAGCACATTTATTTTTCCTTGTCTAAAATCCGAGTATATTTCGTCCCTCACAGAATTTTTGACTTTTCCAGTAATGATTGGCGCGTTCAACATTTTTGCAATAGCATCCAGTTGATCCAGATATTGACCAATCACGAGAATTTTATCTTCCGTAAATTTTTCGACCAACTCTTTTACGACCTGAAGTTTTACTGGATTTGTTGCGGATAATTTATTTTGTTCACGCTTTGGTGCCACAACATATTCAAACTTTTGTTCTTCAGGCAAGGGGATACGAACTTCAACACACTCGGCAGTGGCAATCCATTTATCCCTTTCCAACTCTTTCCAAGGAACATCATATCGCTTTGGACCAACCAATGAAAAAACATTTCCCTCGCATCCATCCTCACGAACCAAAGTCGCAGTCAAACCAACACGGCGTACCGCTTGCAATTCAGCAGCCACTCTAAAAACAGGTGCCGGCAACATGTGGACTTCATCATAAATAATCAGTCCCCAATTTCTGGAACGGAACAAAGAAAAATGTGGATATGGTCCAACCTTGTCCGGTCTCCAAGTCAAAACCTGATAAGTGGCAACCGTCACAGATTTGACTTCTTTATTTTCACCTGTGTACTCAGCAATATCCTCTCGATTCAGGTAAGTCTTATCCACAAGTTCGTCAATCCATTGGTGGACCGCTGAAATATTTGTGGTGACAATCAGAGTATTTGTCTGGAGCATGGACATAAGCGTCATACCGACGATTGTTTTTCCCGCACCACACGGCAACACAATTGTTCCAAAACCAGTGCCAGGACCTTTATCACCAACCAAAGCTTGGGCGGCTCCTTTTTGATAGTCTCGAATGGCAAAAGTTTTTCCACCCAAAGTTGTTTCACGAAGATTAATTTCCAAAGGCTCACCATCAACCAATGGAACATCATCTTTTACCGGCCAATTCAAATTCAAAAGATTCTGCTTGATAGTTCCTCGGTCGGTCAGGTTAAGCATAAAACAGAATTTTTTTTCATCCTCATCCAGATGGACCAAATTTTCAGGTGCAACATTTTGAGGTTCTTCATAGACACAAGGAAGCATCTGTTTTTTAAGTTGAGTATTGTGTTCTATCTGCTTATAAATATAGGGAGATTTACACACAAGGTAAAGAAATTCTTCCTTAATATTTTTACCATTTTCTGTAAACTCTCTTGTGGGTCCCTGAACCAATCGTATTTTTCCAAATCTTTCTCCAGTTTCAGAAATCCAAACTTCCACGGATTGAGGGATTTCATATCGGGAGAATTCTCGTAAAGTCTGGACAACTTTTTCAGGACTAAAACCAACACTTGATGCATTCCAAAGAGAAAGAGCTGTTACCCTATAAGTGTGCCAATGCTCTGGAGATTTTTCCAATTCCGCAAAAGGGATAAGGGCATTGCGACATTCTTCCGACCTGGGTGAATGTACATCCAACATGAGAGTTCTATCAGACTGAATTACTAATGGGTTTTCAACGTTTGTCATAGGCGAACTAATATTATACCATTTAATAGAAAAATAATCTATAATTTTTGTAAGACTGCAAGAATTACAATTTTAAAGTTTACATCCGATTGAACACAAAAAGACACTCGTTTGGGGACTGTTAACGCAAAGCGTTTTCTATAGCGTATATCTGATTAATTATAGGCGAAAAAAAATACGATTGAAAAAAAAGGAGGGATGTTGTAAAATTAACTAACGGTAGTTAGTTTTGGAGGACAGGAATGGGAAAAAGAGTTTCACAAGAAGATATAATCATGGCTCTTATTGAAGTATCTTTTTTTAAACCCACAGGTGCCACGAGTTTAACAGATATCGCAGACCATTTGAATATAAAAAAAGCTTCTCTCTACAATCATTTTAAAAGCCGTGAAGAATTGGATGAGGGTGCTTATAAATTTTGTGCAAACTATTTAGCCGCCATAAATTTTTTACCGCCAGATTTGGATTCCGTTACAAAAAGATATTCGGCTGCCACAGTTTTAAGGGGAATCAGCAACAGATATTTTAAGATGCACGAAAAGACTCCTCTTTTTCAGATTTATTCTTTTTTGGAAAGTCAGAAATATTTTTCAAAGTCCGCTTGGGAAATTATTAAGTCAGAGAAAAAAAGATTGGAAGACCAGACGGAAGTACTTTTGGACAATCTTTCGTCCCATGGAAAAATCAGTTTGCCACGTGCTTATAAAAAAAGTTGCATACAATGGTTCTGTGCAGGACTGGATGAATTTTTGTCCAACAAAATGATGGAACACAAAAGATTGGTTTTGGAAAATCCAGCGTCAGGAGAGGGAGAACTTTTTACACTTCCAAATGACACTAACTTGGATGAGCTTAATAGATTAATCGACGACTTTACAAGAAGAATTGGTTGAGGAAAAAATGGATTGCATAAAATTTAATGACGTGACTTTTGCCTATCCCATGGTGGAAGGTGATTTGGATGAAAATGGAAAACAGATAATTCCACCTGCGATTTTTGATCATTTTACTGGGGCAATTCCAGCAGGATTTACAAGTTTGATTGGACCAAACGGTTGTGGAAAATCTACATTTATGATGCTTGCAAGCGGTCGTCTGGTTCCACAAAATGGTCAGATAACTTTGTTTGACCAGGCCATCACTTTTATGCCAGAGGAACAAAAAAATCTTTTGGCTTCGGTGATTTATCAGAACATGGAATTTGAAAGTTCGGACAAGGTTTCAGAGCTTTTGTCTTTTGTCTACTCAAACGGAGCTTTAAAAGGAAAAGCAAAATCAGTTTTGGGAAAAGAAAAAGACTTGTTCGCCGAAGTGATTTCTGTTTTTGAATTGGACAATGTTTTGGACCATGGACTTACTGAATTAAGCAAGGGTGAAATTCAAAGAGTTCTTTTGGCATTCAGCATCCTTTATGGAAGCACATCTATTTTTATGGATGAACCACTTTTTGCTTTGGAAGAACGACAGAAGATTTCAGCACTTGAGTATCTAAAAAAATTCTGCAATGAAACAAAGACAACAGTTTTTATCTCCATGCACGAACTTGATTTGACCAGACGATTCGCTGACAATGTTTTGCTTTTTTATCCAAACAGGGACATGGACTACGGTACTCCTGATGAAGTTATGACAAACGAAGCATTGGAAAAAGCTTACGGAATACCTGCGTCAATGCTAAAGGATAAAGAAACATTTACCCGCGAAGGATTGATTCAAACAAGCGATGCAATTCTCCAGGTGCAGAAATTAACAAAATAATATTACAACATAAATAAAAAGGTGCGGCTTTGGGCATTTAAATTTTAACTCTCGTGGCCGCACCTATTGTTTTTGGATTTCTCCATTCCGTCAGTTCCACTTTCTCCAGTCGAAATGACAAATTTTTTAATCGACATTCGTAATACTATTTATCAACCAGCATATCAAACAACAAAAATTCTGATTCGTAGAAAACACCCTGCAAGGTAATTTTTTTATTTTTTAGTGTAGCAAAGGTCTCTGCGAAATCAGAAGGGACTTTTATATTGTAGATTTTTCCATCATCACTTTTGAGGGTAAACTTTCTACTTCCCTTGCTTCCTTTTACTGTCAAAACTCCTGACAAATCAAAAAGTTCTGCGGCAACTATTTTTTGAGTTTTACTTGGAGCATCTCCAATTATGCCTGGGTCAATTTCTTCAAATCCAGATGGACGCTGACCTGCTCCAATTCCACCACCTTCACCAAATCCAATACCAGGATTTTCAACTATCTGCAAAACAGATTTATCCATTGACGCTCCCACAGTTTCATCATCTTTTGACCCACTAGCAAAGAGAGGCAACACTCCCAAGATTACAAAAACTACAGCAATCGCAAAAATTTTATTTTCAGTAATTCTCATTTTTCCGTCCTTAAACCATCAGGTTTCCGTTTTCCAAGATTGTAAATTCACTTCCGTCTTTATATTTTATGACCAAGGTTGGATTCCTGATCAAACCATCAAAGTGAATCAAAGTTGGAGCATCTCCATTATAGTTTTCACCAATGGCAAAGTGACAAGTCCTGAAAGCTTTTTCATCTTCCAACATATTGCCGGTGATATTTGCCGCTGGATTTAAACCGATGCCCAATTCACCAATATTTCTGGCATTGCGTTTGTATGCAGAACCAACTTCTTTGGAAAGTTTTCCATTTGCAATCATAGCCAGGGATTCTTTTTCCGCCGCCACAATATCCTTCAAAAGTCTTTTTGCTTCATGTCCACCGCTTACATCCGTTACAAATCCATTATGGACTGTAGCAGTAATCGGGGTTTCAAGAACCGCATCTCCATCGCTAAAAGACATGCTTCCATCAAAAACTATGGTCCCCTCAGTTCCATTCAGTTTTCCATCAGCAGAATCGTTTTCCAATCCCACCACTGGAGATATAAACACTTCACCGCTTGGAATGTTACCACCTGTTCCTGGAAGAGAAAAATCTCCATCATCAACAAGTGCCTTGCGACCTTCAACCGGAACAATTACATCAGTCCCGCCTGGAGAAGTCACATGGACACTTACCGCATTTTCATATTTTTCACATATTTTCTTGCAACGGTCTTTCAGCTGGTCGTAATCAATATTCACCGTACGGTCAAACATATCTTGTGTCAAACCTGGTGTCCAAACAGCACGAATAGATTTTTTACCGTTCAACAGATAGTCGAAAATATTGTCAAAACTTGAACCGTCGTCTGTCACATAAGGATTTGAGATTCCTTCTTCATCTTTACCCAACTTGATTGCGGACAAAGAAAAAATCACATCGGGTTCCGACTTGATTGCACCAATAACAGTTTTTTCAGCAAAGTCCATGATGGTCTTTTTTTGTTGAAAAATCAACGAAACTTTTCCGCCAACCTCCAACACCGCTTGATAAACATCTTGGGCAATGAGATTCAGTTCAGGATTGGTGACTATCAAAACTCTTTCACCTTTTTTGATTTTGCACACGTCCTGAACCATAGTCTGAGCAGGAGTCAAATCTTTGTTCAATTTATTTTTTATTGAATCAAGAAAAAGTCCCATTAGAATGTCCACACATTAGGAGTCGCAACTTCTTCCGCCGTTGAATCAGCAGTGGTCATGGAAGCTTTGTCCTGAATAAAGATATACAATTCCTCATCCGCATTTGATGTTCCGGAGAAGTAAAGTGTAACATTATCGCTAGTTGCATCTCCAATTGGATGGAAAATAAATCCCGTTGGCTGCAAATCCAGTTCAGCACCAACCTTTGTCAAAATTGGGCCATAAAGTGTTTTTCCACCAGAAGCGTTTGCATATTTGCTGTTCCAAAGGTTGATTCCGTTAGCTGCATAAGCTCCAAGAGTGTCCGAACCACCATTGATGTAATCAGATATTTTATTGTCAAGTGAAGTGGAAACTTCTACAAGTGTCGCTGGTCTTGTAAATTTGTATCCATTCTTTGATGTGGTATTCAAAGTTGGCAGCTTGTTTGTCTTGGAATATGCACTTCTGAGTCCCACAGCTTTGATATATTCTTCCATCAGCTGATCCCAGGTCAAGTTTTTACCATTCACACTGTTCACAGCATTCACCACACTTTCGATTCCCTGTTTATTATTTGTACTCATTTCGTGCACAAGCTTTGTTCCACCGTAGTTTCTAATGAGCCAAGCACCAAATGCATAGGCAGTACCATAGGAGACCCAAGAATTACTGCTCAAATATTGTGCGATTCCAGAATAATAGTAGTAACCATTAAAGTTTGGAATACGTCCAGACTGAACAGTTTCGTCCAATCCCATCGCCTCCTGGAGCAAATCTTCACAAAGCATTGAAAGCATTTCGTTATACCAAGTGTCCACAGAACCAATGTTGTTTCTAACTGTCTTCTGGTTGAAATCTATCATGTGCTGATATTCATGGAACAAAGTCGAAATAACTGTGTCACTGACAGCATCTTTATTATTTTCTTTGTTTTTCACACCATCATAAGTGGCTTGTTTTTTTGAGTCCAAAGAATAGTTGCAGAATGGAATATCAATGTAGAAATACTTTCCTTCATTGGTTGTAGCATAGGCACCGCTTGAAGAATATCCTTTAGCATAATAGTCCTTTGCCCAGAAATATCCAACCACGCCACAAGTTCCAGCAGTTCCATCCTTACCAATGTCAGTAAGAACAATGTTGATTGCATCACGGGTTGGAGAGTCCAGCATGGTTGTCATTTTACCGTTAGAACCGTAGATTTTGTCGCAGGTTTCTCCAAAGACATCTTCTTCCAACTTGTAGTACTTGATAAATTTGTCAACAATGTCTGCAATAACATCAAGACTGATTTTTCCATCCTTTGAATAACCGTTCTGAACCACATTCGATGAATTTGCCCAGACATAGCATTTTACATCGGTATAATCCGCAGTTTGATAATTCGTTCCAGGTTTATAACCGATTGCGTAAAGGGTCATCTCTTCCTTTTCAAACTTTGAAATATCCTTGTCCTGGTCCACATAAATATAGCGAGTCTGTCCAATCGCTGGTTTTGTCTTGTTAAATGTTCCAGTTTCATCACCGTAGCGACCTGAATGATTTATCACCACCACATCTTCATCAGCAGGAGGAACAAAAGATTTTATAAATCCATCTTCCAGTTTTGGCAATTCATCATCAGCAGCTTCCCTTGATGCAATTGATGCGCTCAAACCTGTTGACATATTGCTAAGATTCTTTCGTACGGCACTTGATGAAATAACATTTGTCTTGCTTTTGTTTACATTTGCGTAGGTGATTGTCTTGTCCCGAACATTGGACAAAGTGACCACAGCAGCATCGGATGGAACTTTTATGACCGAGCCATCCAATGTCGCACTGTAGGTATGATTCTTAGACGCACTTTCTTTAGGAGTGGCTACAGCGGATTTACCGTCCACAACGTTTCCTTCAGAATCTTCAACATAAATTGTGAAAGTATAAGCAATTCCGTTGGTCAGTCCATTCACGACCACACAATTGTTTTTAGCTTCTTCATCAGTAACCAATCTTGGATAGCCTTTCAAACTGCTACTGGAATTTTCCACATTGATTTTCAGTGTGTATGCTGATATGGAACCGTTTGACCAAGAAACGATGGCTCCTTTATCCACGCCCACCGCAGTGACCGATGTGATTTTTCCAAACAATTCAGGAATCAATAGATTCAAAACATCCAAACAACTGGTCATAGATAAACAGGACAATCCAATAACCAAGGCCGAAAAAATACTTACTATCTTCTTCTTCAATTTCATATTTAATCTCCAAAATTCTAACTAAAAAAACTTATATATCAATTGATATTTAACACCGTCTACAACAGGATAAGCACCAGAATCTTCAAATCTGATGAAATCTTTTTCCATCTTAAAATAATTTGCATCTTTATATGTCAAAACCCAAGGGGATTTTTCATTTTTTAAGGTCAATATAATTTTTTTTGCACTACTATCAACAGAATATGTTCCAACATATTCATCTGTATCGCCAATAACCGAACCTAGTACATCGTTTTTAAAATAACCTACAGAATGATTGTCTCGTCCATTTTATAAGTCCAGTTTGGAACTACGGGATTTTTATTTACCTCGGCTATAT
>JAZUEV010000593.1:0-2900 GCA_045640345.1 Treponema sp. | reverse complement strand
TTGCTATGACCAACCACGCCCCCTATGAGTTTTATTGCTATAATTAATCGGATATACTTTATTACTAACCAGCCCCCCACAAGTGTCGTTGCTATAATTAATCGGATACACTTTATTACTAACCATCCCCAAACAAGTATCGTTGCTATAATCAATCGGTTGTAAGCTATAACTCTTCCAGCCCCCCACAAGTGTCATCGCTATAATCAATCGGGCATCATGCTATGACCAACCACGCCGCTATTATTGGAATGACGGATATTTGAAAAAAACAATTGTTGCCATTTCAAAATTTCGTGCTATAATTAAATAGGGTGAGCAAAAAAGCCCCTTGTTTTAATTTGTGACCTCATTTAGAGTTGCAAAAATTGTAGGAGTGTTTTTATGGAAAAGAAACTTGGAGTAAATCTGGGTAAAAATTATACAGACATCGGACCTGTTGAAAGCGACAATAATTTGCTCAAACCGTCTCTTACAGAAGAAGTCCGTGGTGATTCGGTCTATCATTTTTGGTTGACACGGGAAATTGAAGAGCCATTTCTTTATGACGACTGGTTTAGAAAATGTGACAGCGCAAGTCCTGACGATTTGATTGTTGTGCATATCAACTGTTATGGTGGAAATCTGGACACCGCTATCCAAATTTATTCTACCCTTATGTCCTCCGATGCGCCTGTTTTGATTCGTATTGAGGGAGCCTGTTGTTCAGGAGCTTCTATGATTGCTATGGCTGGAACTTATTTTGATATGAACCCTCTTGCCTACATGATGATTCATTCCTGGAGTGGTGGAGCGGCTGGAAAGTTCAGCAATGTGATTGAAAATGCTGAGTTCCAAAAAAAATGGTTCACCAATGTGATGCATTCAGTTTATGAAGACTTTTGTACAAAAGCAGAAATTGATTCAATCCTCAATGGTCGAGATTTGTGGTTGGACTTTGACGAAGTGATGAAAAGATTTGATAAATTCATTGAGACAAAAAAAGCCCGAATCGAAAAAAACAATGCCAAAAAAGCGGTCATGCGTGAAAAGGTTGAAAAAATGTTGGAAGCCAAGGGAATGAAGCTTAAGGACATTATCTAAGATAAAGGGAATCTCTGGAAAGTTCAATTTTTGGAGATTCCCATATGAATTAACCTCGTGCTAGAATCAATATTCGTAGATTCTACCTTTGAGAATTGCGTTAAACATTTTTTTCTTTACATCCTTATTATCCTGCTTGATATTTTTAATCAGATTTTTTACATATTCTCGTCTTGTGTTTCCATCGTGGGGACATGGATTTTTGACAACAGGCAAATCGTTTTTGTGCTGAAATCCTTTGACCTCGCTTTCACTTATATAAATCATTGGACGAATCACCGTAATGTCTGCTTCCTTGTAATACATGGACGGAGCGAATGAAAAAAATTGTCCCTCATAAATCAGAGACAGCATCATTGTTTCAATCATATCATCCTGATGATGGGCGTACGCAACTTTATTGCAACCAAGTTCTTTGGCAAAATTGTTCAACGCACCTTTTCTAAGTTTGGCACAAAGAGAACAGTAAGACCCTTTTTGAATTTTTTGTTGAAGGATAGAATAGATTTCGGTTTTTACGATGTGATATTCAACTTCAAGATTTTGACAGAGACTCTGGATTTTTGTAAGATCAAAATCCCCAAAGCCCAGGTCAACCGTTATGGCAATCAGGTCAAACTTTTTTGGAAAAAACTTTTTCAATCCAGCCAAAGCATACAAAAGTGTAAGAGAATCTTTGCCACCAGAAATTCCGACTGCAATTTTATCTCCATCCTGAATCATATCAAAATCTTGGATGGCCTGTCGTGTATAGCTATAAAGTTTTTGAAGTTTCATTTTTTGTCCTAATGGAAGATTTCCTGTTTCAATAAAAAATGCCTTGTTCTATTAAAAAGAAAATTGCACAAAAGTTCAAGTGCGTAAAAAATGAGAGATAAAAAATGAAATGCGTCGTTGCTGTAATCAATCGGACATCATGCTATAATCATCCCACATTGCTATTGTTGAAATGACAGATTTTTTATGTCAACAGTCATTTCTCTACGCTGCAATTGTCGAAACGACTATGAAACATTTAAAACGCAGGTCTTTGTTCACAACCAACGATGTTCACGGATTGGAGTTAAGTAGTATTCTTGCTGTGACACTCGTAGAGGACTTGTTAATAGGAGTATAACCGATAGATTATTTCTTCGCCACAAATTTTTGGACTGTTAAAAATAGCGTATAAGCGATTGAAAATTTAAAGACACTCGTAGGTGGCCAAAACTAACTACCGTTCGTTAGTTTAAATCGCCCCCTATGAGTTTTATTGCTATAATTAATCGGTTGTATGCTATTACTCTCCCAGCAAAAATCATTGCTATGATCAATCGGACATTGTGCTATGACCAACCACGCCCCGTATGAGTTTTATTGCTATAATTAATCGGTTGTAAGCTATAACTCTTCCACCAAAAATCATCGCTATAATTAATCGGTTGTAAGCTATAACTCTCCCAACAAAAATCGTAGCTATAATCAATCGGACATCATGCTATGATCATCCCAAAAAAATTATTTTCTATATTATATTCGACTGTTTGTTCTAAAACATATTGCATTTTTTTTCTTGGTAATATAGAAATTTTAGACTTTGTTCGGAGTTTTTATGCGAAAGAATTTTGCTTGTTTGTTTTCTTTTTGTTCCCTTGCTAATGACATTCTGGCTACAACCATATATAATAGAAGAAAAATCAGGAGGAAGTGTGAATGAAAAACACGATACAGTTGTATAGGGGGGCGATGCAAAAATTTGGGATTGCTCCAAATTATTGTGGGGATCATTCTTTTATCTTCCATCATGTTTTCATCCTGCGAAAATTTTTTGAATGGGG
>JAZUEV010000592.1:0-4593 GCA_045640345.1 Treponema sp. | reverse complement strand
GCTGGAGATTTGAAAGATTTTGGTGGACGCACTATTGATGTGGCTGCCGACCTTAAAAACATCCGTCCATATTTGGTGGCGTTTGTTATTTCTGGAAAACCAATCGACGAACCAATGCTCAAGGATATTATCCAGACCCAGGAGAAATTGTGCTGGAACTTTGGTCGCAAAAGAAAGACCATTTCAATGGGTGTCTATCGTCAGGCACAGATTAAGTGGCCAGTTCATCAGACAGCTGCTGACCCAGACAACACAAGTTTTACCCCTCTCCAGACTGAAGAAAAAATGACACTCCGTCAGATTTTGGACAATCATCCAAAGGGAAAGGAATACGGCTGGATTTTGAAAGACCTTCCAAAGTTCCCTCTGCTTGTTGATGATAACCGTGAAGTTTTGAGCATGGCACCTATCATCAATTCTGCACACCTTGGAGCAGTTGAAGTTGGTGACACTGATTTGTTGGTTGAATTGACTGGCGATGATATGTCAAGTCTTATGCTCGCTGCAAATATTGTTGCTTGTGATTTCTTTGACTCTGGTTACAAGATTCTTCCTGTTAAAGTCCATCACGAATATGACACTGGATTTGGTCAGGATGTTGTTACTCCTTATTATTTCCAGGACACAGCTTCTGCACGTTTGTCTGCAATCAACAAAAAATTGGGCTCAGATTTGACAGAACAGCAGGTTTTGGAAGCATTGAATCGCATGGGTAATGAAGCATCATCAGAAAAGAAAGATGGTGACATTGTGTTTACAGTTAAACCAGCTCCTTACCGCAACGACTTCTTGCATGAGGCAGATGTTATTGAAGATGTAATGATTGGAATGGATTTGGACTTCTTCAAGCCAGCCGCTCCAAATGATTTTACAATCGGTCGTCTCTTGCCAATCACAATCTATAGTCGCAAAGTCAAAAACATTATGTCCGGTTTGGGCTATCAGGAAATGATTTTCAACTATCTTGGTTCAAAGAAAAGCTACATTGATAAGATGGGCATTGATGGATCAAACGTTATTGAAATCTCCAACCCAATGAGCGAAAACTATCAGTTTATCCGTCCTTCGATTATTGCATCCCTTTTTGAAGCAGAATCCCAGAGTGGAAACGCTGTTTATCCTCACAAGATTTATGAAGTCGGAAAGATTGCTTATATCGATCCAACAGAAGAGATGACAGGAACTCGCACAATTCAGAGTCTTGGATTCTTGAGTGCATCAAACAATGCAAACTTCAACGATGCAGCCAGTGAAGTAAGCACACTTCTCTATTATCTTGACCACAAGTATGAAGTAAAAGAAACCAATGACCCTCGCTTTATCCCAGGTCGTCAGGCTGGAATCATGGTTGATGGAAAACAGGTTGGTATTTTTGGTGAAATCCATCCACAGATTTTGGAAAACTGGCAGGTTGGAGTCCCTTGTGTCGCCGGTGAAATGGATTTGGAATATCTCATGGAACATGAACCAAAAGTCCATGGCGATTCAGCAAAGACAAATCCAGCTCCTCAGACAAAAGCTCCAGAATCAAAACCAGCTCCTGCACCAAAAAAAGATGAAGGACCAAAGTTGGCAGAAGACCAGGTTGCCCATTTCAACAAGTATGTTGAACTTAAGGTTGCAAAAATCTTGAGCGTCGAAACAAATCCTCAGGGTGACAAGCTTTACATTGAACACTTGGACGATGGAAGTGGAACCGAACGAATCATCCAGAGCGGACTTAGACCATATCTTCGTGAAGATGAACTTTTGGGTCAGCATGTAATCATTGCATCAAACCTTGCACCACGAAAGATGAAAGGTGTCGAAAGTCGTGGAATGTTGCTTGCCGCTGATTACACTGAAGACGGAAAAGAAAAGGTTGAACTTTTGACAGCTCCATGGGCAGCACCAGGAACACCAGTTGTTTTGGAAGGTTCAGATCCAAATGCAGAAAAACCAGCAAAAATTGATGCCGACAAATTCTTCAAAGTCGAAATCAAGATTTCAGGAAAAACTGCAAAAGTTGAAGGTACACCATTGATGGCTGCCGGAAAACCAATCACCACTGTAAAATCCGACAACTGCTTGGTAGAATAGTCAATAACACAACAAAGGGAAGGTCACTGAAAAATATTGTTTGTCATGCTGAACTCGTTTCAGCATCTCAATAAATTATTGAATCTTTTCAGTACTCTCCAACAAGGTCGTCTAGTTTTTTCTAGGCGACTTTTTTTAGTTAGGTCTTGTCATGCTGAACTCGTTTCAGCACCTCTTTAATTATCATATTTTTCTATGACAAGTCTTTCTTGTTGACTTTTTTATCTCTGTAAAAACAAGTGAAAGTTACGACACTTATTGGGGACTTTTATAATAGCGTATGACCGATTGGTTATTGCATGACACTTGTCAGGGAAGCATCAATCAAAAAAAATCCGTTGCGGTTGAGCCTATCGCCCCCCTCAATAATCGAGCCCACTGAAAAAGTCCATTTTGTCATGCTGAATTTATTTCAGCATCTCATTAATTATAGATATATTATACAATTAGAGATCCTGAAACTAGTTCAGGATGACAGGTTTTACACTTTTTCAGTGACATCCTCAATAATCACCAATCATTTCGCCATTCACACCAGTCATTTTGACATTTACACCAATCATTTAGACATTTACACCAGTCATTTCGACCGAAGTGGAGAAATCTCACAAAAACTTTTTTACTAAAAATCACTTAAAAACAGTTAAAAAAACTTCCATTATCTTTGATAATATATTAAAATGGTAGTATGAAAAAAAGGGGATTGTTAATTTGTTTTTTGCTGCTTATTGTCGGTAGTGGGTTATCTGCCAAAACCATAAAAGTTGGTTATCACACAAACCTTGGTAATCTTATGTCAGGTAACGAATATGAAGATAGATATGGTTACGCCTACGAATATCTTCAAAATATTTCGGCATACACTGGTTGGACTTTCGAATATAAGTACGGTGTTTTTGACGAACTTTATGAAGCACTTTTGTCAGGTGAAATCGACCTGCTTCCAGATGTGTCGTTTACCGAAGATAGAAAAAATCAAGTCCTTTTCCCAGACTATTCCATGGGAGACGAAACTTATTATCTATATGCCAAGTCCAAAGATTTTGATGTAAGTCTTGATGATTTGTCATCTCTTAATGGAAAAAAAATAACAGTCGGAACAGGTTCTACGCAATTTGATTTATTTATGGACTGGATTCAAAAAAACAATGTTAAATTTGATTTAACCGTCCTGCCTTATCACCAAGTCACAAATGAAATGTTAAATTCGGGCGACAATGATTTATATTTGTCTTTTGATTTAGCATCTCAACCACAGTGGGAACCTATTGTTAAAATCGGAACATCCCAAATTTATCTAGCGGTCAACAAAAATCAACCAGAGCTTTTGGACGAACTAAACAATGCCCTCAACTCAATCTACGCATCCGACCCTTATTACAATAACGCTCTTTGGGCACAATATTTTTCAAAAGCAGCATTGACAAAAAAACTCTCATCAAAAGAAATCGCTTGGTTGAATCAAAAACAGTCGATTACAGTTGGATGTCTTAAAGATGACCAACCCTACGCAGGCACAAACAAAAAAACTGGAAATGCGGAAGGACTTCTTGTCTACCTCATGAAAAAAATGATGGATTCCTATAACCTGCAAATCCCTGTTATCTACAAATTTTATGATTCCATAAACAAAATTTACAAAGCAATCAACAATGACGAAATCGATTTGGCGTTTCCACTGATATACAATGTTTTTGAAGCGGAAAATCGAAATCTGTCCTTATCAAAAAAACTATTGAATGCATCCATCGGTTATGTCCACGAAAAAGGGACAGAACTAAAAAATTCTGGTCTGGAGATTGCTGTTCCACAAGGTCGTCGTTCGGAAGATTTTTTGTTGCAGATGTCCATGCTTGAAAATGATGAACTTATCACTTACGAAAATTATGAAGAATGTCTAAAAGCCGTCCTGAACCATGAAGTTGACGGAGTTGTTTTTAATCTAAACCAAATTCAAAATGTAATCTACGGTCGCAGAAAATATAACAAGTTGGTTGTGACAGAATTTTCCGAGCAGATTCCTATGTGTTTTGCAATGAAGCACAACAATGTTGAACTTCTTTCCATTATAAACAAATTTATTTCAACCACCAATAGTTCTGAAATTCAAAATGTGGTTCTGTCCAAATCTCTCAACGACAGAAAGTACACTGTCAAAACTTTTTTTGCCGATTATCTTGGACTAATTCTGGGTCTTTTGTCTGTGTTCGCAATTGTCTTTATTGCACTGATGATTGCTTTGACCTATGTTAGAATTCTTATCAACCACGACTCATTGACCAAACTTTTGAATCGCCGAAGTCTGAATCCTCATATCAAAAAATTTGTCACCAAAGCAGATAGCCATGGAGAAAGTTTTTCTATCATGATTTTTGACTTGGACAATTTTAAGCAAATCAACGATGTTTACGGACATTCCTGTGGCGATGAAGTTTTAAAAATGGCATGCAGCAGAATTTCAAAAGGCGTGAAACATGGAGATTTTGTGTTCCGTTGGGGTGGAGAAGAATTTTT
>JAZUEV010000591.1:0-8676 GCA_045640345.1 Treponema sp. | reverse complement strand
ATTAGTAAAAAAGAATTAGAATTTATATTTTTAAAAGGTGCTTCAATAAAATTTAACTCAATTTCTTCGGAGGAAAAAAAATGAAACTATGTCCAAACTGCAAAACTGAATATGATGATGATTCAATGTTTTGTAACAAAGATGGAACACAGCTTGTGTTGAAAGAGGAACTGAAATGTCCTAAATGTGGAAGAGTGTTTCCCATGGGTACAGCCTTTTGTTCTGGATGCGGCACAAAATTGGGAATGACTGCGGATGAGAATGCTGGTTTCTGTACAAAATGTGGAATGAAACTGGAAGCCGGATGGACTGTGTGTCCTCAATGCAATGCGTCTTTGGTTCACGGAAACGAAGATTTATTGCCAGAAGAATTTGACCCATATACTGCAAGCGATGAGGAATTTAAAAACATCGTTGAAAAAGGGCGTGGTGATGATTTGTGCCTTGTTCCATTTTTGCTTTTGGAGCGTAAAAGGCTGCAAAGTGAAATAGATGGATCGGAGTTTGATTTTGAGTCAGAACAAGAACGTCTCGCTGAATGTCTTAAAAAGTTTGCAGAGTATGGTGTGTTTAGTGCACAAGTTAAACTTGGAGATTTTTATGCAGTTGGAAGAGGCGTACAACAAAGTGATAGAAAATCTTTCGACTGGTATATGAAAGCCTTAAATAATCCTAGTTTTAAAGATGATGCGCTGTTTAGCGGCGATCTTCTGGAACGCTTAGGCTGTATATACAAATATGGAAATGATTATATTGAAAAAGACTATGACAAAGCCTTTGAATATTATAAGCGGGCATGCGATGTTAAAGAGCCAAATTGTGAATCATTTACAGAACTTGCTGATTGTTATTATAATGGTTATGGATGTGAAATAAATGAACGAAAGGCCTTTAAATTATATAAACGTGCCTGTGACTTTGAAGATGAGGAAAGTGTGACTCCACGGGCAAAAGCGAGGTTAGGTGAGTGCTATTGGTGTGGGATAGGTACAGAAGTTGATTTATATGAAGCTGTGGATTTATTTAAATCATCGGATGGTGAAGAACATCTATCTGCACTTTCTGAGTATTATCTTGGTCTTGCATATTACGACGGACTTGGTGGATGTAATGAAGATGTGGATCTTGCCGAAGCATATATGAAACTTGCGGCTTTAACTGGAAGTCCAAACGCCCAAGAGTGGTGCGAAGAGCATGGCATTGACTATGAAGACTTCGAGGACGACGATTAATAAAAAAAATGCACGGGTTTTTGGACTCATCCTTGAACCTGTGTAAAATTAAAAGGATTTTCAACAATGAAACAGATAACTCAATCAGATTTAGCTAAGTATGAAAAGAAATATGATCGCAAATTGGCTTATCGTATGCTAAAAAAACTTCGTAAAGTTACCCGAAAAAAGCCTGCACTTCTTTCAAAGCCAGTTGGTGTGGTAGTGGAGTGTCTCGGACATTTTCTTTCGGCATTGGACAATCCAAGTCTTCCAGTAAAAGAAAAAATAAAAATTGTTTGTGCGGTTGCTTACATAATAAGTCCCATCGACCTTGTTCCTGATGCAATACCAATCTTGGGGTTTTCCGATGATGCCGCAGCAGCAAAACTCGTCATAAATACTGCTTTCCAATATTCGACTTTCTCTTTGCAGGAACTTGATGATGAGATAGACGGAATTGTTCCGTCGAACGAAAATAAAATTATTCCGTTGGAAAATAAAATTTCAAATGAAGTATTTTCTGAGGAAGTTGAAAATAACATTGCAGAAATTGAAAAACAGGCCGCTGAATATGAAACTTCAGAAACATATAGTTCAACGAATATGTCCTTTGATGAATTATATAAAAAACTTGATGAAGGAAATCAACTGTTCCAGAAATTTCTAGATAAGAATTATGAACTTGATAATGAGTTTAATTCAAATCAAAAAAATTCGGATTCGTTAAGCAAAGAAATGTGGTCAGCAATAGAAATGCTTTAACCAATATCCAATCCCCATAAATCGTTCTTCCTTGAAAATGTCTCTTAAAATTGATATAATTTAGAAAGCTGTTTTATTATTAAATTTAATAGAACAAAAGAGAGGAAAAAATGAAACTTACAAAAATCATGGCTGGAGTTTTGGCCGCTGCAACTGTTTTTGGATTTGCTTCTTGTTCTAAAAAAGCTTCCAATGAATTTGTTATGGGATTGGACGATGCTTTCCCTCCAATGGGATTCCGTGACGACAAAAATGAAATCATTGGTTACGATGTGGATTTGGCCAAGGAAGTTTGCAAAAGATTGGATCTTCCATTCCGTGCCCAGCCGATTGATTGGTCAGCAAAGGAGCAGGAACTGAACACCGGAAAAATCACTTGCATCTGGAGCGGTTTTACAATGAACGAAGACAGAATTGCCGCCATGTGTTTTACCGAACCATATTTGAATAACGCCCAGATTGTTGTTGTAAAATCTGATTCTGGACTTAAGACTCTTGCTGATATGGCCGGAAAAAAAATTGGTGTGCAGGCTGGATCCAGTGCCGCTGATGCCATTGATGATGCATCTGAGTTTAAAAAATCAATTTCATCAATCATCGAGTTTAAGGAAAATGTTACTGCCTTGAATGATTTGGAAATTGGTGGAGTTGATGGTGTTGTAATGGACAAAGTTGTTGCAGAATATTCAATCAAAACCAGCGGAAAAAATTTTGTAATTCTTCCAGAGGGACTTGCTCCAGAACAGTACGGAATTGCATTCAAAAAAGGCAACGATGAAATGAGAGACAAGGTTCAGAACACATTGCTTGAAATGGCAAAGGACGGAACCGTTGCAAAGATTTCTGAAAAATGGTTCGGTAGCGACATCAGCGTAATCGAAAAATAAGATTCTGACATTTCAATCAAGCGATGTAATATTGAATAACCATCGTCATCCCGAGTTTAACTATGACAACCTGGTCTTGATTATGTCATCCTGAGTGGTCATGTCATCCTGAGCTTGTCTCAGGATCTCTGGTATTGATAAGAAATCACAAAAAGCATTCGGGATGACAGTTGATGTGATGATTGATTCTGTCTCCGTGGTGATTGAGTTTTCGAAATCACTGCGAATAATTTTTCAATCACAATTTAGTTTGAAACTTGTTGATTAACAATTTTGAATCAATTTCAAAATAATTATATCTTTGCATATTGATTTTTGGAGGCGTTTGATGGCTAACATTTTTATTTCTTTGCTGAAAGCAACTTTGGTTACTCTTGAGGTGTTCGGTCTGACGCTTCTTTTTTCAATTCCACTGGGATTTCCACTGGCGGCAGGAAGAATGTCAAAGTTCAAGCCCCTGTCATATTTGGTGAACGCATTTCTTTTAATCATCCGTGGAACTCCTTTGATGCTTCAGCTGATTGTGGTCTACTTTGGTCCATACTATCTTTTTAAAATTTCCTACGACAGATTTGCTGCCAGCGTCATTGCGTTTTCAATTAACTACGCCTGCTATTTTGCTGAAATCTATCGCGGAGGAATTCAGGCAGTTCCAAAAGGACAATACGAGGCGGCAAAAGTTTTGGGCTACACAAAGCTACAGACATTTTTTAGAATCGTTTTGCCACAGGTAATCAAGACTGTTATTCCGTCCATGGGCAACGAAGTCATAACCCTTGTAAAAGACACATCCCTTGTTTCAGTTTTGGGCGTGGTTGAATTGTTCAGGACCGCACAGACAGCATCCAGCCGCATTTCATCCACCACACCAATTTTCATCGCCGGACTTTTCTATTTTATAATGAACTGGGTGGTCTCATTTGTCTTCAACAAAATTGAAAAGAAATTTAATTACTATAAATAAAAAAATGTTGAACTTAGTAATACCATGTGGGATGTTTAGTAATGTGATGCGAAGATTACTACGATGTAGAGATTATGTAATATACCATGTGGAAGTGAGTACCATGTGGATATTGAGTAGTATGATGTGGAGAATGAATAGTACGATGTGGAGGTTGAGCTTGTCGAAACCTCAATTAAAAATCAAATAAAAGGTGAAAAAAATTATGAGCATTATTTCTGTTAAAAATATAAAAAAATCTTTTGCCGACGGTGTGCAGGTTTTGAAGGACATTTCTTTTGATGTGGAGGAGGGAGAAGTGCTTGGAATCATCGGTCCAAGTGGAAGCGGAAAATCCACAATCCTTCGTTGCATTTCTCAGCTGGAAAAAATTGATGACGGAACCATTTCCATTTGTGGACAGGAAATTGTGAAAGACGGAAAATACGCAGACAAAAAAATCCTCCAAAGTGCCGCATTGAAATCAGGATTTGTTTTTCAGAATTTCAATCTTTTTCCCCACATGTCAGTTTTGCAGAATGTAACCGACGCGCAGATTCATGTTTTAAAAACTCCAAAGGACCAAGCAGAAAAAATCGCTCTGGAACTTTTGGCAAAGGTGGGACTTTCCGGCAAAGAAAAAAATTATCCCTGTGAACTTTCAGGCGGACAGCAACAGAGAGTTTCCATCGCCCGTTCATTGGCACTCAAACCAAAGGTCCTGTTTTTTGATGAACCAACCAGCGCATTGGACCCAGAACTTACTGGAGAAATTCTTGCGGTAATCCGTCAGCTGGCGGAAGAAAAAATGACCATGATTGTTGTGACCCACGAAATGTCATTTGCCAGAGACTTAAGCGACAAACTGATTTTCATGGCAGACGGCGTGATTGTGGAAAGCGGAAATCCAAAAGACATAATCGAAAAGCCAAAGACAGAAAGATTGCAGAGTTTCTTGAAGAGATTTAATCAGTAAGTCGATTTTAAATTTAGTCGATTAAAATTTATTTGCATTTGGAGAAAAATTATGGCGGGAAATAGAAGTAAAAAGATAAAGACAATTGCCACTGTGGTTTTTGTTTTGATGATTTTGGCTCTCATTGCGGGGATTATTTATTTATGTTTTTTTGATTCTGAAAATAAAAATCCATACGCCAAGAAAGGTTGCTTTGTTATAATCGCTGCCTTGATTTCTGGGTCGGCAAAAATTATCCGGGACGATTATCGTGGAAGCAGTTTGAATAAATACAAAAAGGCCTACGCCAATATTATAAAGGAATCTTTTTGTGATGACAAAAAAAATCTGAAAAAACTTTTGCGTTCCATGGCCCTTTACAATGTGTATGAATTTAAAAAATCAATTTCAATTCTTGATTCACTTTTGCCTCAGTGCAAAACCACAGAAGAAAAATATTGCGTCAACCTTTTCCGTGCCTTGAATTATACGGACGATGAAGATTTGGATACGGCGGAAAAAATCTACAGTTCAATGATTGATGGAGGAATTGCTGACGGAAGGATTTATTCAAATCTTGTTCAGCTTTACAATGAGCTTGGAAATTTTGAAAAATCCCTTGAGGTTGGCAAAGAGGCTGTTTCATTTTCGCCCAACAATTACATCGCCTACAACAACATTGCCAGCGCTGCATTTCATCTTGGTGATTATGAACATGCGGTGGAATATGCAAAAAATTGTCTTGAAATAAAAAATGATTTTACACCATCGATCAAATTGATTTATCTGATTTATGCATTGGAAAAAAATCCAGAGGCGGAAGTCTATGAAAAAAGGGCAATCGCCAACGGGGCTTCAAAAAAGGAACTGAAAGATGCTCTGAGATTTTATCTTGGTGAAAATTGATTCATACCGATGATGTTAATTCATATTTTACCGCAGTTAAAAAATTGCAATTTTTTTTTTCTTTCTATATAATATAACCATGAGACAGACAAAAGTAATTGCGGAAATTGGAACTTCCCACGGTGGTTCTTTGGACAAGGCTTTCGCTTTAATTGATGAGGCTTGTGATTCAGGTGCACATATTGTAAAATTCCAGTGGGTCTATGCCGACGAGATTCTTCATCCCGACACTGGTTTTGTGAAACTTCCTGGAGGAGATGTTAGACTTTTTGATAGGTTCCGTGAGCTGGAAGTTGCCCCTGAATTTTTTTCAAAGTGCTGCGACTATGCACATAAGAAGGGACTGCTTTTTGCCTGTTCGCCTTTTGGTCTAAAGTCGCTTAAAGAACTTGTTGATATAAAACCTGATGCCATAAAAATTGCATCCCCTGAGGTGAACCATATTCCTCTTTTGAAGGAGTGCGCAAAATATTATGGAAAGATTCCTATCATCCTTTCAAGCGGTGTTTCAAAACTTGGTGACATTGAAAAAGCTGTTGATATTTTGACTGGAGGTTATGATTCAGACTCTCCCGTTCCAAAAAATATTAGAGTGCAAAATCAGGAACTTGCTCCATTGACCCTTTTGCATTGCATCACTTTTTATCCTGCTCCAGAAAATGAATACAATGTTCGTTGCGTTGAAACCTTGTCAAAAGTTTTTGGACTTCCAACCGGAATCAGCGACCACAGTTTGGACCCAGTGTTGGTTCCGTCCCTAACGGTTGCCATGGGTGGATTGATGATTGAAAAGCACATAACGGTCAGTAAATTGACGGATGGACTTGACGACCCTGTTGCATTGGAGGGAGAACAGTTTTCACAGATGTGTCTTTCCGTAAGCCAGTGCGATGCTTTGATTAACCGTTATGAAAAAGACGACATGGCTTCCCGCACAACCCATGTGGAAAAATTGAGCAACGGAATGATTGTGACAGCGGCACAGTCGGAAATCATTCGACAGATGTCCATGAGCTTTGGAGAAGAAAAAGTTTTATCCTGTCTTGGAAATGGTGTGAAGCGTCTTGCAAAAATCGAGCAGCAGAATTACGGTCGCACAAATCGTTCATTGCATTACATGAGGGACATTAAAAAAGGGGAGACCCTTGGTGAAAGTGATGTGTCTGTTTTACGCACTGAAAAAATTCTTACACCAGGAATTGCTCCAGATTTTTTGGACGAAGTGATTGGATGTGCTTTATCAAGGGATGTGAAATCCGGAGATGGATTGCTGCTTTCTGATTTGACTTGCAGATAGTGACTTGGAGTGTAAAATATGATTTGGGATACGCTTTCACCATTTTATGATTTGTTTGAAAAAATCTACAACGGAAAATGTTTTAAGGGAATAGCCCAGGAGATAAAAAATCATGTCAACGAAAATGATGTGGTATTGGAATGTGCATGCGGAACCGGACTTCTGACATATCCCTTGGCGGAAAAATGCAAGAAAATTTTTGCCACCGATTTTTCTGAGGGAATGCTTAGGCAGTGCAAAAAAAAGACAAGAAAATTCCAGAACATCATTTTTGAAAAGCAAAGTATTCTGGAACTCCCTTATGATGATGATTCCTTTGACTTGGTTGTTGCGGCCAATGTGATTCATCTTTTGGACCAGCCTGAAAAAGCTTTGTCTGAAATGAAAAGGGTCTGCAAAAAAAATGGAAAAATTGTTATTCCGACTTATGTGAACAACGAAAAAAAGAACGCTGTGGTGGCTGCAAAAATTCTTGAAAAAACTGGAGTCAATTTTAAAAGACAGTTCAGCATGGAATCCTACAAAGAATTTTTCAAAAATCTTTCAGTGGAAAATGTGGAATACAAAGTGGTGGAAGGACACATGCCCTGTTGCTTTGCAATCTTCTCCAATCCCAAGTAATTTGGTGGAATTTTTATCCTGTTGATTTGTACCGATGGGTTCGTTCATTTTTTATTTGTTGATGATTTGTATTTAGATTGGAGGTATATATGAATTTTTCTCCTGTTATTGTTTTGGGAGTAAGTATTCCGTTTTTGGGAACAATACTTGGTTCTGCCTGCGTATTTCTGTTTAAGTCTTTCAGTAAAAAAACTGACAAAGTGCTTTCAGGGTTTGCTGCAGGGGTCATGGTTGCCGCCAGTGTTTGGAGTCTTTTGATTCCATCCATGGAGCAGTCCGAGCATCTTGGAAAACTATCTTTTTTTCCAGCCGTGGTAGGTTTTCTTTTGGGCATTGGATTTTTGCTTTTGATTGACGCATTGGTTCCTCATCTTCACGCCAGTTCTGAAAAACCAGAAGGACTTAGGTCCAGTCTTTCAAAACATTCCATGATGCTTTTGGCTGTTGCAATCCACAATCTACCTGAGGGCATGACTGTTGGAGTTGTGCTTGCCGCCATGAACACAGCAGGTTCCACTGTAACATTGGGTGCGGCATTGGCCTTGGCTATTGGAATTGCCATCCAGAATTTTCCTGAGGGAGCCATACTTTCCATTCCGCTTCACAATAGTGGTATGAAGAAGGGACCTGCCTTTTTGTTTGGGGCTTTATCTGGTGTGGTTGAACCATTGGGTACAATCCTGGTTGTTTTGCTTGCAAGATTATTTGTTCCGATTCTGCCATACTTTTTAGGTTTCGCCGCAGGTGCCATGATGTATGTTGTGGTTGAGGAATTGGTTCCAGAAATGGCTCAGGGTGAACATTCCAATACAGGTGTAATTTCCTTTGCCCTTGGATTTGCTCTTATGATGATTCTGGATGTTGTGTTCGGATAAAAAATAAAGACTTACTTCTAAAAAGGGGCGATTCGGTTTTTCAAAAATGAACCACTGGTTGAATAGTTGCAGGGCGTATTCATGATTTTTTTAGATGGCTTAAGTCCGTCTTTTACTGAGTGAATTATTTTGTCACAGGTCTTTGATTTTGATAAGGAAAAATCTGAATAAAAAAATCTTTTATCAGTTAAAAAAATTTGGGATTTTTCGAATCTG
>JAZUEV010000590.1:0-5031 GCA_045640345.1 Treponema sp. | reverse complement strand
AATCGGCACAGCAGGATCACCAACACAGCCCTCTAATGTGTGTCTGGAAATTTATAATCGGTCCATCCAAAAATGACCGACCCCTACCAAGTGTCTTATAATAATCAATCGTTTTTCCTAAGAACAGCAGTCCCAAAAATGTGTGTCGTAAAAAAATCAATCGGTCTAACCAAAAACAACAGTCCCCCAACAAGTGTCAGAAAATTTATAATCGGTTTTCCTAAGAACAACAGTTCCAAAAAATGTGTGTCGCAAATTTAACAATCGGTCCATCCAAAAACAACAGTCTATGGTTAATTAGTTTGACTTTTGTTTTTGAGATTTTTATACTGCGGGCGATGGTTTGACGTTGGTTTAATCAATCGATGGTTGGGGTATAAAAAAAAGTTATAGCTATGAATATAAAACTTGTATTATACAAAGATTTAAAAAAATATTAGGATTGGATTATAAAGATAAACCTAGTTGATAAATAGGTTAAAAAATTAACAATAGTTGAACGGGGCGTTGCGGGGTGTCCCCGCTGAGGGGGTAGCGGAAAAGCAACGCTTTGGAGCGAGGGGGAGACTTTCCCCTCCTACGATGGAGGTAAAAATGAAAAAATCAATCAAGGCTATTTTTGCGGTAACTGCTTTGGCGGCAGGTTTGTTTGTTGGATGCGAAAAAAAACAGTCGGCGGAAACAACTGTCACTCTCGGTGTAACGGGTGTAGTTTATGAAGACCTTTGGGCACCAGCAAAAAAGATTTTGAAGGACGAGGGAATCAATTTAAAATTGGTTCAGTTTTCGGATTATGTGACACCGAACAATGCATTGGCGAATGGAGAAATCGATTTAAATGGTTTTCAGCACAGAATATTTTTTGAGGGAGAATTAAAAAAAGGATACAAGATTTCAAATATCGGTAACACATTTTTGTCACCAATGAATCTTTATTCAAAAAAAATTAAGTCCGTCGCTGAATTGAAGGAAGGAGATGTTGTTGCAATTCCAAACGATGTTTCAAATGGTGGACGTGCATTAAAAGTTTTGTCCGATGCTGGAATCGTCACTCTTAAAGAAGATGCGGGATTTAATCCGAGTGTGGATGACATTGTTTCAAATAACAAAGGTGTAATTATTAAGGAACTTGCGGCTAATACAATTCCGTCTGTCCTTGCTGATGTGACCGCTGCTGTTATTAACGGAAATTATGCTATCGATTTTGGTATTGATCCAGAGACTTCGATTTTTAAGGACTCCACGATTAACGAAAGTCAGTATTGGAATTTGATTGCGGCACGAACTGAAGATTTGTCTGATCCTGCGAAAGTTGAGATTTATAAAAAAATTGTTGACGCTTATCACACTCAGGGAACTTTGGATGTGTACAACAATCAGTACAATGGATATTATTTGGCGACTGGTTGGGATGAAAATCGTTTTGAATTGTTGAACAAATAATTCAAGAGAATTGGTTTTGTGCAAATTGATTTTATACAAGTTGATTGCGTGCTAATTGATTTTGTATAAATTGATTTTGCACAAATTGATTTTTGATAATTGCTGTTGAGGTTTGAGAATGAGTTTTAGAGTTGATATTTCTTCCATTATAAAAGATAATTCCAGAGTTGTTTTTGGTACAGAAATTGAAGATAAATTTTTGAGCGATACACTTGGTCGTCTTAAGGGAAATGCGGACGCGCTTGTGTTTGTCAAATCCACGGAAGAAGTTTCGGCTCTGCTCAAATACGCAAACAAAAATAAAATTGCGGTGACTCCTCGTGGGGCTGGGACAAATTTGGTTGGTTCGACAGTTCCTGAGCATGGTGGAATTATTATTGATGTTTCAAAAATGAATCGCGTTTTGGAATTTGATCCAGAGACTTTTACCGCAACAGTTGAGCCTGGAATTTTGTTGAAGGATTTTCAGAGTTTTGTTGAGGAAAGGGGATTTTTTTATCCTCCAGATCCAGGTGAAAAAAGTTCTTCCATCGGTGGTAATATTGCGACCAATGCAGGTGGAATGAGAGCTGTAAAATATGGTGTGACAAGAGACTATGTTCGTGGTCTTGAAGTTGTTTTGGCTGATGGAAGTGTCACTTGGTTTGGAAGTAAAAATGTGAAAGATGCTTCTGGTCTTTCGTTGAAAAATCTTGTGATTGGAAGTGAAGGGACTTTGGCGATTATTACAAAGTGTCTTTTAAAAATTATTCCACGACCTGAATTTTCTGTGTCGGCTTTGGTTCCTTTTGACAGTCTGGAAAATGGAATTTCAAATGTTCAAAAAATTTTAAGTGCTAATGCGAATCCTACTGCCGTTGAATTTGTGGAAAGAAAAGTCGTGGAGCTGGGTGAAAAATTTACACTCATAAAATATCCGTCACCCGATGCTGCGTCATATATTCTTTTGACTTTTGATGGAAACAAAAATGAGGTTTTGGAAAATGTTTCCAGGATTAAAAAAATTGTAAAAGAAAATGGTGCATTGGATTTTATTCTTCTGGATGATGAAGGGTATGCGCAGGATATTTGGAAGGTGAGGTCTTGTCTTGTAAAGGCGGTTGAAAATGTAAGTGAGCAGGAACCTGTGGACTTGGTTGTTCCAATAAATCGTGTTGCTGATTTTGTGAAGTTTGTTAACAGGACGGAAAAAGAAACTGGTATGCAGATGGTTGCCTTTGGTCATGCCGGCGATGGAAATGTTCATCTGTGTGTTGTCCGTGGAAATCGTGATGAAAAAACTTGGAAAGATGAGCTTCTAAAAAATATGGAAATTGTTTACGGAAAAGCATATCAGTTAGGAGGTCTTACTTCTGGGGAGCATGGAATTGGAATTTCAAAGAGACGATATTTTTTGAAAGAGACTTCCGATGTGAATCTTGATGTTATGAATGTAATAAAAAATGCTTTGGATCCGAATCATATTTTGAATGAAGGAAAAAGTTATTTACGATGAAAATTAGATAGAAAAGAATTGATAAAAAAAAATTATAAAAATCTAGATTATTTTGAGGAGTAAAAAATGAAAATTGCGATATTTGGAATTGGTCATGTTGGTGCTCATGTGGCAAATGCGATTTGTCTTCAAGGTTTGGCTCGTGAGATTTTGTTTTTTGATTTGAATGAAGAAAAAATTGTTTCAGAAATAAATGACTTGAATGATAGCCAAAGTTTTTTTCCCCATTCCGTTGTTCTTAAAAAAGGAGATTATTCTGATTTGTCCGACACTGATTTGATTATTAATTCCGTCGGTAAAATAGATATTCTTGTTGAAACAGGAGACAGGGTTGGTGAAATGAGATTCACTGTTGACGCTGTAAAATCTTATATCGACAAAATCAAGGATTCTGGATTCAACGGCATTTTTGTTAACATAACAAATCCATGTGACATTATTACAAAAATTTGTGCAGAACATTTGGGACTTCCTGAGGGGCGAGTTTTTGGAACTGGTACTGGGCTTGATTCAGCAAGACTTGTTGCAAGTTTGAGTCGTAGATTGGGTGTGGATCAAAAATCAATAAGCGCTTTTATGATTGGAGAACACGGCAATCAGCAGATAGCGGTTTTTAGTAATGCAAGGGTCAACGGAATTCCTTTGGACAAATTCGCAAGTCTTTCTGATGAAGAACTTTCAAAAATCGAACATGAAGCAATCCGTGGAGGATGGGTGACTTTTAATGGAAAACATTGTACAGAATATGCAATCGCTTTGACTGCTGCAAGAATTGTTCGTGCCGTTAAATATGATGAAAAACTTGTGATTCCTGCTTCTGCACATTTGGACGGTCACTATGGTGAAAAAAATGTTTTTGTTGGAGTTCCTGTTGTGATTGGAAAAAAAGGTATTGAAAAAATTGTCGAAGTAGAATTAAATAGTGAAGAGAAAAAAAGATTTGCTTCTTGTTGTCAGGGAGTAAGGGATAACGAAAAAAAATTTGTGGAGAAATAATATGCCATCGCTTTCAGAAAGAACATCGACTTTTACGGATTCAGTTATTCGAAGAATGACTCGTATTTCAAATAAATATGGGGCAGTGAATTTGAGTCAGGGATTTCCTGATTTTAATCCACCAAAAGAAATTTTGGATAGACTTGCGGAAGTCACAAAAGAAGATTTTCATCAATATGCGCTTACCTGGGGGTCTCAAAATTTTAGAGAATCATTGGCAAAAAAACACGAGCATTTTAGCGGTCAAAAAATTGATCCTAATTCTGAAATTGTCGTGACATGTGGTTCGACTGAAGCGATGATGGCATCAATGATGAGTGTTACAAATCCAGGTGACAAAGTGATTGTATTTTCTCCATTTTATGAAAACTATGGTGCTGATACAATTTTAAGTGGAGCGACTCCGATTTATGTTCCACTGAATCCTCCGACTTTTGATTTTGATCCAGAAGTTTTGGAAGATGCATTCAGACAAAAACCGAAGGCGATTATTATTTGTAATCCATCGAATCCTTGTGGAAAAGTTTTTACTTATGATGAACTAAAATTGATAGCAGACTTGGCAATTAAATATGATACATTTGTGATCACCGATGAAGTTTATGAACATATTTTGTATGCACCAAATAAACATATTTATATGTCCACTCTTCCGGGGATGAAAGAAAGAACTATTGTTTGTAATTCATTGAGCAAGACTTATTCGATTACAGGTTGGCGACTTGGATACACAATTGCAAATGCTGAAATAACTGATAGAATAAAAAAAGTTCATGATTTTTTAACAGTGGGAGCCGCTCATCCACTTCAGGAAGCTGCCGTCGTCGGTTTGAATTTTGGTGATGATTATTATGTTGAATTGCAAAATCATTATACGCACATGAAAAATCTTTTCTGCAATGGACTTCGTAATCTGGGGCTAAAATTTAATGAACCACAAGGTGCTTATTATGTGCTTTTGGATATAAGCGAATATGGATTGAAAAGTGATTTGGATTTCTGTGAAGCATTGGCTGAAAAAGTTGGTGTAGGTGCAGTACCTGGATCAAGTTTTTTTAAGGAAGACATCAACCATTTAAGTCGGAGGCCAAGCGGTC
>JAZUEV010000589.1:0-3899 GCA_045640345.1 Treponema sp. | reverse complement strand
GCAGCAGAAAAGGCAAGAGCCGACAAACTGGCTCAGGCAAAGGACTTGATTGACAGTGGAAAATATGCCAACGCAATCACACTCTTGAATGGACTTTTGAAGACGGATCCAAACGACAAGGAAGCACAAAAACTGTTGAAGGAAGCCCAGGACAAACAAGCAGCAGAAAAAGCCGCCGCTGCCGAAAAAGCTGCTGAAGCCGCAAAAGCAAAAGCTGTAGATCAGGCAAAAAATATTCTTAATCAGGGAAAAACTGATCAGGCTGTTTCACAATTGGAAAAACTTGCAGCTGAAAACCCAAATGACAAAGAAATTGCACAGCTGTTGAAAAATGCAAAAGACCAGCAGGCAAAAGAATTGGCAGAAAAGAAAGCCGCTGAAGAAGAAGCAAAACGCAAGGCAGCTGAAGCAGAAGCAAAGAAAAAGGCTGAAGAAGAGGCTGCAAGAAAAGCTGCTGAATTGGAAGCTCAGAAAAAAGCAAAAGAAGAAGCTGATCGTAAAGCCGCAGAAGAAAAAGCTGCCGCAG
Source organism: Treponema sp. (assembly GCA_045640345.1). Taxonomy (GTDB): domain Bacteria; phylum Spirochaetota; class Spirochaetia; order Treponematales; family Treponemataceae; genus Treponema_D. The sequence goes on along the minus strand of JAZUEV010000589.1, from coordinate 3,373 downwards.
CTGAAAAAGCAAGAGCCGATAAACTTGCTCAGGCAAAAGATTTGATTGACAATGGAAAATATCCAAACGCAATCACAATCCTCAACGGACTTTTGAAAACAGATCCAAACGATGCAGATGCACAGAAACTGTTAAAGGAAGCTCAGGATAAACAGGCTCAAGAAGAAGCTGCAAAACAAGCCGCTGCTGAAGAAGCAAAATTAAAGGCACAACAGGAAGCAGAAGCAAAGAAACTTGCTGAAGAACAGGCTAAGAAGAAAGCCGAAGAGGAAGCAAAGAAAAAAGCTGAAGAAGAAGCTGTTAAAAAGCCTGTCATCGATCTTTCTGAAGCAACAAAAGAAGAAGTTTTGGTTGAGCTCCAGAAGTTTACAACAGATTGGGAATCACCTCAGTTGACAGACATTGAAGACTGTGGATTCTTCTACACATCTCCAGAATTTGGTCAGTTCGACATGATTGAAGGAGAGTTCAGAAAGAAGTCTGGTTATGCAAAATCAGCTTATGGATTCGTCTTTGGTTATAGCAAACCAGGTTCAAATGGTCGTCTTAAGGATTACATCCGTTTTGAAATCAACACAGACGGAGAGTATGCTCTTTATAAGTGGGACGGTAAAAATTACACTGACTTGGTTGAGCCAAATGATGAAGGAACCGCTTACTTCTACAACAGTTTGACTATCAACAAGGGATACAACGCAACTAACAAGTTGAAGATTCAGGTTGATGATGGTAAATACGATGTTTACATCAATGGTCGATTGATTATGAAGGGAATCGATTTCTTGCCAAAGGGAACATTTGGTGTTATGGGATTCTTTAGTGTTGGTAAAGCTCACGAAGAAGACTTGCCAAATACACCGGTCGTTGTTTCTTATCGTATAACAGATGCAGAGATTCACAAATAATCTAAACTAAAAAAATGGAGGCCTGTTGCGAAAGTGACAGGTCTTTTTTATCAGGAGACAAAAGTGACAAAAAATCAATGGGATGCGTTTTGTGATTATAAAAAAAATCTAAAAAAATATTGTGAACAGTGGAAAAAATATTCTGAACAGTTGATTCCGCTACAAAAAAAAGCAGCCGAAAAAGATACTCCCGATTATCCATTGGAGACTCCGATTGTTTACAACACCGCTTATGATGATTTGACCGAAAACGATAAAATCAATGTGATTGTTATTGGCGATAATCCTGGAAAAGACGAGCAGTTGGAAAAAAATCAAAAGTATCTGGTGGGGCAGAGTGGAAAATTGGCGGCAAGTTTTTTTGCGAAAAATCCACAATTGCAAACTGATTTTAGAAAGAATGCAATCATAATGAACAAAACTCCAATCCACACAGCAAAAACAGCTCATCTAAAATATCTTGCAAAGAATGGTGGCGATGAAATAAAAAATCTGATTCTGGAAAGTCAAAAAATTATGGCGAACATGGCAGCTGATTTGCATCAAAAGCTCATAGAAAATCGGGCAAAAGATGATTTGATTCCTCAACTTTGGTTGGTTGGATATTCCGAGCTCAAGAAGAATGGACTTTTTACTCTTTATCGGGATACTCTGAAATCGGCTTACCAAAATCAATCAAATTGGAATCAGGTTTTTGTCTATCAACATTTTTCCATGAACTGTTTTAACAAGGATTTGAAAAATTTTATGGAAAAAACAGGTTTTGATTTGGTTAAGGCTTTGGATGATTTGGGACATTTTCATCGGGACGAAATCTTTGGTGAAAATTGAAATTTTTGAAAATAAATTCTATAGTTGAAGCATGAAAATTATTTTTTTTGGAATTATCTTTTTAATCGTGGGACTGATTTTTTGTGGCGTTGCATTTTATTTGGGACGCTCGGAATCAGTAAAAAAAACACCAATCGCAAAACCATGTAGTTTTATTTTCTACATAATTGGTGCACTGACTTTTGTAATAGGACTTTTGTTTTTGGTTCTATCTAGCGAATTCACAAGAAAAGCATTCCAATTGACTGTCATAATTTATTTGGCATGTATCACGATTTTGTTGTTTATTTTTACAAGACTTATTAAAGGCGGACAAAAATGAAAGAGACTGTTCACAATGTAAAAGCTAGTACCCAATTCAAAAGGGAACACAAGGCTGATTATGGAAAAGAAAAAATTGAAATCCTTTATGAAGATAAAGATATTGTGGTGATTAACAAACCAAGTGGAATGTTGTCTGTGCCATATCCTGGAAGCAAGTCTCGAACTGCTTTGGATGTGCTTGAAAAGTTGATGAGGAGCAAGGGGACTTTTTCAGCAGGTCATAAACCTTATGTGGTTCATCGTTTGGACAGGGATACTTCCGGCGTGATGATGTTTGCTTTGAATGAATCTGTGCAAAAAAAAGTTATGAACACTTGGCACAAAATGGTGACTGAGCGACTGTATCATGCGGTGGCAGAAAATCCTCGTGACAAAAAAAAGATTCTTGCTGATTCTGGATTGATTGATGATGAACTAGCCCAAAATGCCCATCATGTTGGTTATGTTCCAAAAGACTCTGATGAAAAAGTTGAAACTGTAAAAGCTCGAACAAATTACAAAATCATTTTGCGTGGAAAAACTCATTCGCTTTTTGAATTAAGTTTGGACACTGGAAAGAAAAACCAGATTCGTGCCCATCTTTCGTCAAAAGGATATCCGTTAGCTGGGGATGAAAACTATCGAGCACACACGGACCCATTTTATAGACTGGCACTTCACGCAAGGACTTTGGAATTCAATCATCCGGTAACTGGCGAACACATGAAGTTTGAAGTTCCAGAACCAGAAGAGTGGATTAAGTATGTTGAAAAAGGAGACGAACATCCTCGCACACCAATCTGGCGTGAAAAATCGACACCAAAAAATTACACACCAAAAGCCCCGACTGAAATGAAAATGCGTCTTTCAAAAAAACAGTCCAGCCACATGGATTTCATCGCCCGTGGAAAATCGGAGAGAAGATAGTCGAGGAAAACTGAGATGAAACTTTATCATGGTAGCAATCTGGAGATAAATAATCCTCGAATAATAAAATCTGATAGAAAATTGGATTTCGGAACAGGATTTTATTTAACATCAAGTTATGAACAGGCTGCAAAATGGGCACGGTTGACAGAGAAAAGGCGTAACAATGGAGAACCAATCGTTTCAGTTTTTGATTATGATGATGAGCGCGAAAAACAATTGAATGTTTTAAAATTCGATTCTCCTGATGCTGCTTGGCTTAGGTTTGTGAGTAATTACCGCAAAAATGAAGAGATTAAAAATATTTATGATTTAATAAAAGGTCCAGTTGCAAATGACAGAACTATGCCAGTGATTTCTTTATTTTTTACTGGAGTTTACACTGAGGAAGAAACTATCAAAAGATT
>JAZUEV010000588.1:0-13762 GCA_045640345.1 Treponema sp. | reverse complement strand
CATTATTTCATAGATTCTGATTGAATCTACCAAAACAATTTTGTTTAATAGTAAGACGGCAGTTCCACTTTTTCTCCACGGATTTCCAAAGTCTTAAGGTGTTCAATATATTTGAAGAAATCTGTGCTAACATCTTCATCTTTATCATCATTGAAGATAACAGTTTCAAGACTAGACGGACATGAATATGTCTTCTTGCCTCGTGATGTACGTTCAATATGTTCGTCATACTTTTCTTCAGCAGCGTTTTTTCTGTCAAAGAAAGTTATAAATAACTCTGCCGATTTTGCATTATGCCTCATTGAATACACAGAAACTTTTCTAATATTTGGACAATCCAAGAAGGACTGGTAGATAATCTTTTTTGCATTCTTTACGCAAACCACATGTTCATTACCTCTAATGTATGTAGAGTAACTTCCATAACAGTCATTAAAGTCGATGGCAAAATCATTTTCTGCTTCTCTCAAAACTTCATTGAGTTTATCCATGTCGAAATCGTTAAAATCATCTGCAACAACTTTTACAATTCCAGTCTTAAGCTGTTTTCTTATGTCATCAAGAAATTCTTTTGTGGCGGCAGAAATTCCAGTTGGTTCATCCCGAATAGTGTCCAAAGATTCAAAACTACTTTGCTTTCCTTCCAAATAATATTTAACAGGATCAATCGGGAATGGGTCACTGGTTCTGTTGACTGGCCAAGTAGAAACTGGTTCTTCCTTTTTTTCTGTTTCGTTAGCCACAACATGATATGTAATTTTTTTAGAAACTGTTACGCCTGATTCCCGTCCCTTTGCAATTACTTCAAGAACATAATCACCTGGTGTTTCTGGCTGGAAGTAATATTCAATAATTTGGTCGCTGATTTTTTTGCCATCCACAAACAAAGAATAGTCTATTGGTTCTGCAACATAATCACCAACCTCTCCATGAATCAGTATGCCTATAGCACTTCCAAGAGTATAAGTTCTTTCTGGTCTATCCCAGTTAGTCACAACAAGTTCTGATTTACTGTCTAATCTTTTTTTAGTTGGGAGCGGTGTCTGGCGATATTTGATTTTTGCATGAGGAACTCTTATAAAATCAATTTTTCCATATTCTCCAATCAACGATTTTCTTTCCAGATGAATTCTGTCCTTTTCATAAGTGAATTCCCAATCTGGATCGAGAGAAACAATTTTTCCGTTTTTGAATTCAGCCAGAGGATATGCATCAACAATATAATCGGCTCTTGTGGAGCTGTCTTCTTCCTGGTCTTGCAGCTTGTAAACCTTGGAATTTTTTACCATAAATCCCCATGACCTTCGTGGGTAAATGTAATTGTAAAAATTATCCAGATTTTCATAACGAATCCAGAAGCCTTCTGTGGTTTGTGGATTTTTAACTGTGGAAACTATTCTTACAGTATCTTCCGCAAAAGTTCCATCTTTGTAATTAGTTTTTGCGGTAACCTTGTATATACCTTCATTTTTGCAGGTAAAATAAAAATGAGTTCCTTCTGTATAGTTTAAGGTCTGTTCTTTTGTTTTATAGAGAGAAAGAATTGTCCACTCAACATCTTTTACAGGTTTGTCTGTAACTACATCAAGCCAGCACTTTTCGCCAACAGAATAAATATCTTTTGGAGCCCAGATTTTTCCAGGTGCCACAAATCTTTTTTCTGGATCTGTTGATTTTGTAACAGTCACTGTAATTATATTTGATTTGTTAATTTCAGAACCAGCGTAAACCTGATAGGTTCCTTCCTCAAGTCCATGCAAATAGAATGGTTCCTGGTTATAACCATGTTCTGGTTCGTACCATTCCACAGGAGAATCCTTCTTGAGTTTTCTTGAAACATGCCAAGCCACACTGCTCCATTTTTCATCAAAACCGCCATCAATATAGAACATTATTGTTCCATTTTCTGGCATGGTTGTTTTGTCGCAGGCAATAATGGTTTTAGTGTTTTTATCTGTCAGTGATCTTTTTCTGACTTTTATATTCTTTGTTGTCTTTGTGTATCTTGCACTTCTTTCGCTAAGATAAATAGCAAGTGTGTTTCCGCTTAACTTTATATCATCAAAAATGAATCTGTTTTTTGGCTTTACGGTTCCGTTTGCTTCAAGTTTTAAAACTGGTTCCATTTCATAGACATAATTTCCATCATCAGCTTTTACAAATTCGGAAAGATATCCTTCGCCATCAATGCGGCAACCAGATTTTTCATCCTGACTGAGCCATGTTGTGTTGTAATATTGTTTAGGTGTTTTAGTTACAATCTTTTTTCCACCGATAGTTTCAATGTCTGTATTTATAAAATCTTCAAGAGCTTTGTTCACTGGTTTTGCAGGAACTGGTTCTGGTTCAACAGTCGCAACAAATGTGTCGTTATTATTTTCATTGACATCATCTTTTATTATATAGAAAATACTTTCATCGTATGGATCATATTTTTTATCTTTATCTTTTGAATTAATCTTAGGTTTTAGTTCAAAATTGTTCTGTCTGAACCATTCTACAGCGTAGGTATTATGGTCACCGCTTATAGAATAAACGTCTGTAAAAGATTTTTTACCAATCTTTTTCAAAGAATCTGGGATTGCGAAAACAGAAACTGCTGTGTTATAAAATGCATAATCACCAATTGATTCCAAAAACCTTGCGTAATTTAACTCTACTCTTATTTTCCCCTTCATCTCTGAAAAAATATATGCAGGGATAGTCTTTACATCTGAGGAAATTCCAAACATTGTAATTGTGTCATTTCTGAATGCAGGACCAGTACAGTCTTTGCAGTTTATGGCATTATAAGAAATAACCTGGAGATTTGGACAATCAGAAAAAGCATCTTCACCGATATAGACAATCTGCTCTGGAATTTCGACTTCTTTAATTTCTTTGAGTCCCCTGAATCCATCTTTTGCGATTTTTGTAACAGATGAATCAAAATATAAACATCCCCAGTCAGTAATTCCATACAGATTTTTATCTTTATACGACACCTGGGCAAAAAGTGATGTTGCAATTAAAAGCATCCCGAGAGCAGCAAGTAGTTTTCTTTTCATCTTGTCCTCCAATAATAAGAGAAAGGGTGGCCACTGAGTCCCCGTCATAAAAACAAGGACTCAGTTTTTAGCACACTATATTTTTTTTATTTGATTGTTCTTTCGACTCTGGCGTTATTAAGTTCATTATCCTTAATTGTGTTGCCATCTGTCTTAGTGCTTGCTTTGCTTAAAGAAGCAGTAAGGGACATTTCATCGGAAGAAATCACAACACCGGATCTTACTCCCTTTGCCTCAGCCTTTACCTTGATGGTTTTTCCAGCATGAGTTGGAAGAGCCCTGAATACATATTCCGTACCGGTGTAACCTGTAACAACTCCATCAACATACCAGCTTATTACAACATCCTCATCCACGGCAGGAATTGTTGCTGTAAACTTTGCGGCCGGAGCATCAGGAATAATAACCTTGGTTGTATCACAGACAAGACTTACCCTTGTGTTCTTTGTCAAAAGTTTTGCCTCAACTGGAGTAGCTGTGGTGATAAGTTTGTAGGCAGCTGAATTAGATTTCCCATACTTTTGTATATCTGCAGATTCAATTTTTAGTGTTGTCGATGCTAAATCAAAACTGAAATTATATTCAGTGCTTGTAAACTTACCAAGTCTGTTTACGGTCGCAATGTTTGTTCCATAATAGAACACATCGATATTAGTTTTCTTACCTTCTGTCTTTTTAGCAAATGCTTTGTAAACCATTCCGTTAGACATGATTACATATCCAGAAGTATCCGAAGCAGACTGGGCCCAGAATCCTACCAGGTCAGTTCTTTGGTCACGGGCTTCCACTGTAAATGTTGCGGCTTCTGTTGTATATGTTACGCCAGTAATGTTACCTGTGACACGCACTGCCCTTTTGTTTACTTCATCAACTGTCTTGGAATCGCTTCTTGTGTAAGTGTAGGTTGGTGTTGTTGCGTTCTTGAACAGTCCACCAGTCTCTGCGTTGATCCACTGATAAGTTACACCCTCATCAAGCGCATCAAAGGCAGCTGTCGGTAAAGTAATGGTAAGGCTTGCCGGATTGTCATTTGCAGCAATCTTTGTTTTTGACAAAGTTGGAGTAATCTTCTGTGTTATAGAAGAAATGAATTTTCCTTCCCTGGCTTTAATAGATTTGTTCTGCTTGTACTCGGATTTCTTTCCATTTGTTTCAATGTAGAGAGTTCCTGCCGTTCTGTTAACCCAAATCTTGTACTTTGATGGATCAGCTTCATTAATAACGGCACTGTCGTCTGCAAGTTCAGCAATTGGGTTCTGATCAAAAATCCAGTCGTTGGCAGATTTCTTTGTGATTTTGAAAAGCTGTCCGTTTGGCTTGAAGTAAACTGCATCATTGGAATTTGATTTGTTAACCCATGCTCCAGCCATTTCCGGACGGATGCTGTCCATTACAAATTTAATTGTAACAACATTTGATTTAACAGTCTTCTTTGATGTGCGACCGGTTGCAACCACATAATAGCTGTGGGTCATTGGTTCAGAATACTGTGTTACAAATTTGTAGGCAGTTACCTTTGATGAGCTTTCTTTTTTGTCATCGCAGAACCACTGGAAATCAATTTCCTCATCACAATTTGTAAGTGTGGTTTTAAGAGTTACATCTGTGTTTACAGGAACTGTGGACTGTGATGCAGTAAGAACATATTTTGTGTCAGAAGAAATCATCTTCTGTGCCCTTGAGCTTACATCGCTTGCCTTGTTGTAAAGGGTTTCCGTTCCCTTGTTTACGACCTTCAGTTTTCCGTCCTTGATGCTTACATACTGATTGGAAATTTTATCTTCAAACGAATAACCTGATGAGCGCATTACAGCTTCAACTGTTGGTCTGTAAATCCATTCGTTGGTGTCCGCGTCGCAGTAAGTTCCCATCACACTTCCGTCTGAAAGAATTGTGAACGCGCTGCCATTATTTTTTTCACTTACCCAAAGCCCTGTAAATTCTGGACGGTGGTCAACCAACTTGAATGTTACCGACACTTTGTTTGAAGTTACTGACTTTCCAGATTTTTTTCCTTTTACAACAACATAGTATTCAAAGGTCCTTGGCTCTGAGCATTCGTCTTCGTAATATGAATTTGCGCTCCTTGAATTGTTTGCGGCGCTTCCGTTAATGTACCACTGGTATGTTACATTTTCATCAAGCGCGGGAACGTTTGAAGTAATTGTCACTGAACCATTGCCAGCTTCAACAGAAGTTTTGTCGGCACTGATTGTTACCTTTGTTGTTGAATCAACATACTTTGCAATGCGAGGAGTGATTACAGATTTTGAACAGACCAAATCAACTTTGTCTGTTGTTACAACAATTTTTCCGTCAACGATTTTTGTTTTGTTAGCCGCCACATGGTCTGTGATTTCATAACCAGTCGCCGCCATTGTTGCCACAACTTCTGGAGTGTAAATCCATTCGCCTGCACCTTCTCCGTCCCAATACATGTCATAGATTTTTCCATCGGCAGTCATGTATTTTCCGCTGGCCTTGAGTTTGTCTTTTACCCATGCGCCTGCAAATTCTGAACGATGGTCAACAGCCTTGAAGGTTACATTTACTGCAGCAGATTTTGCTTTATTTCCAGAAGTCTTTCCTGTTACTTCAAGATAGACTGAAAGTGTTGCTGCAGTGGAACCTACGAACTCAAAATCTGAATCATTTCCAGAGGCTCCTGCTTTTGAAGATCCTGTGATAGCTTTGCCGCCTACATACCACTGGTAAGTGACATCCTCATCAAGAGCGGAAACTTTGGAAGTAAATTTTGCGGCACTACCAATTTCAACAGTTGTAGAATCGGCTGCGACTGTCACACTTGTTGATGAACCAACATATTTTGCAACACGAGGAGTAATTGAATATTTTGAATAAGTTGTCTCCACATTGTTTGCTTTTACAATAAGTTTTCCATTTTCATCACTTCTGGTTTTGTTTGTTGAGACATAGTCTGTGAACAAATAACCTGTCGATGCCATCAGCGCAACTGCTTCTGGTTTGTAAACCCATTCAGTTGATGAAATCTGATACATATCATAAATCTTTCCATCAGCGGCAACGTACTTTCCTGTGCCGTTATTTTTTACTGGAAGCCAAGCGCCTGCAAATTCTGGACGATGATCAACCAGTTTGTAAGTTACTGTTATTGGAGAAGATTTGATTTTGTTTCCTGATGTGGCACCAGTTACTTCAAGATAAACAGAATAGCTACCAGCTTCAATTGGAGCGTAGTGCTCAAGATTTGCCTGACGACCATCATTTGCTCCCTTAACTCCAAGGGCCTTGCCATTTGAATACCACTGATAAAGAAGTTCTTCATCTACAGTACCAATGGTTGAAGTAAATTTGATAGGGTAATACAATTCAACACTTGTAGCATCAGACTGAATTTTGATTGGAGTTGAAGCGTTTACATAAACTTTTTCTTTTACGGCCTCAACAGAAACAGTAGCAGACTTCTTTGTGATTCCAGACTTTGCACCCTTGACCTGTACATAGCATGAATATGTTCCCACTTCCATTAAAGGCACAGTAAGAGATTTTCCAGTTCCATTAGGAATTGCAGTTCCATTTCCTGTGTACCACTGATATGAAACAAATTCAGTAACATTTCCAATATCTGCTGTAAATGTACAAGTCTTTCCTACCTGCACCTGTGAAGCAGAACTAGAAACTTTTATGTTAGCAGAATTTGACAGCAATACAACTTCAGGTGTTGTTGGTGCAGATGTTGTAGTGGTTGCTGCGGAAGTAGTTGCTGTGCTTGCAGCTGTTGTTGTTTCAGTTGTTGTAGTTGGGGTTGTATCTTCTACAGTTCTTTCAGATTCCGCCAAACTAGCATAGTATTCATCCCGCTGATTTGAAAGTGAAGATACTGTGACACCTTTAGCATTGTCTGTTACATAAACTACAAAAGTAAATTTATAGGCAACAGAACACATAACAGTTACTTCACACCATCCAGTATTAACAGCTGTGATGGTATAGTTGCTTGGATCTGATGCAGACTGAGAGACTCTAACAGTTGATGTGTTAGATGTTTCAAATTTAATAGGGTATCCGTTATCAACAGGATCGGTTGTGGCTTTAAAACTGTATGACTTATTGGCATCGGAAATATCAATAATTACAGTTGTTGATTCCCCCTGAATAATCTGATCATCTTTTGAAACAATAATGCCTTGAAGGTCAAACAGTTGTTTTAAAGATGAACAGTTTGTGAACATGAGCGCAGTTCCCAACAAAAGTATAGGAACTAAGAATCGACTCATAAATGAATGAACATTTTTTCTTGCTCTTTCCATTTTTACTCCTACTAAAAGTCCTTGAAAAAAAATCCCAATTGGACTTTTTTAACACATCCGCATTAAAATTTAGATGCGCAGTTAATATATAAGTCTGCGACGCAAACTTCAGGTAGACACAGGATTCCCATTTTGGAAGTCTTTGCCTTACTTTCTTCTATAAAAAGTCATACAGGAAACATCATTTCCAATTTGACTTTTGCTTTGTGTCATGCTGAATTTATTTCAGCATCCCTTAATTCTCCAGATCCTGAAACAAGTTCAGGATGACAGTTGCAAACATCAGGATGACGGTTGCAAACCTTTGTCATTTAATTTTGTACCGCTTGATATTTTCTGATGTAAATCCAATACCTGCGACAAAAGGTTCCAGTTCATTTATGTAAACCCAGTTTCCGTTAACAACTTCCGTTTCCTGAACAGGCTGGAATCCTTGAACAAGTAAAACAGCAATTGCATCGGAATCTTCACTGACTGCCATATCAACAATTGTTACAACATGGCCTGGAGTTCCACCTTCAATGATTATGTCTCCAATCTGCACATCGCTCCAACTGACTGGATCCGTATCATAATTGTCCACGGAAAGAGAACCTGCCCATGACATAAGTTTTTCAAGATAATCCCTAAATGATTTTTCACTTACGGAAACCTTGTTCTGCTTTAAATAATTTTCATAACTCCACACACTTGTTGCGGAAGTATGGAAAGATATTTTGTCATACTGTCCAGTCTTGAACAGATATTCACAACGCAATCTCATGGCAACATCAGCACATTCCTGAACATTCTTTCCTATGAAGTCCATCTCAAGAACCTGTGTTGCTCCCTGCTCTCCACCGCTCTGGTACTTACCAATATGGGTGCTTGGATACATTCTGTAATTGCGAAGAAATTCCTGATAGCTTCCTTGTTTAACATCAACACGTTTCAATCCAGCTGGAGTTTTAAATCTTGTTCCAATAGTCATGCCTTCGGAATTTATATATTCATCTTCAGCAATACCAGCCAGGAATCTGACAGAACCCAATGAGCCTGGAGTGCCTGTTACTTTCTGAGGAACAATTGATGTAATCTTGCCTTCATCAATAAATTTTCCAGTCTTTTTATCCCCTTCCTTATAAATGCAGTTAAGGGTGATTGCTTCGGAAACTCCCACATCAATATAATCAATAAACCGTCCGTCACTTTTTCTTTTTAGAATTTCCTGACCCACATCTTCGTCATAATAATTCAAAGTGATTTTGTTATCCGTCAAAGGATTTCCTGAATATGTTCCAACGGCTTCGTATTTTCTGTTTGGCACTGGGAAAGTCCATGCATCTTCGTCACTGTCGTATTCATATTCTTCCCTAGCAGGACACCAGAAAGTTCCATTTTTATAGAAGACAATCTTTCTTGCCCAATATCCAGAATAAAGAGCTTCGTAAACTACCAGAACATTGTTTGTGGGATACTCTGAAATTCTTACAGATTTTTTATTTGGTTTTGGAAGTTCTGGAATTGATTTTGGATCCACAGGTTTTCCCGCATCCTGAACAAGACGGACAGAGCGTGGATAATCATATTCAGTCTTTGGTGATTTTTCAATATAAGGCTCATCTGTTACGCAAAAAACATTTCCTGTTACGCCAGAACTTTTTGAATCATAAGCGGAAGAAAGCCAATAATCATCCATCATCAAGAAAACGGCTCCAGCTTCTTCCATCAATTGCCATTGGTCATAGGAATAATTGTTGGCAAAAGAACTGACCACATCTAGATACCAAGGAGTGAAATTTATACCAGCAGGTGGAGTCTGCCAATCATCAGGCAAAAGAATCAAACCAATATCATAATCTACATAACCGACGCTGACCAGATTTGCATAATTTTTTCTTTCATACAAAAGATAATAAATTTCCTCGTCTGTCAAAAGTCGCCAGAGTCCTTCCTTGTTTCCGCCGTTTTTGATTTTGCAGAAAACTCCCCAATCAAAATTTGTTCCAGCGATATTATCCAACTGGCTCATAACTTTTTCATCTCTGACGCTGCCGGATAAATCTTTATATCCAGAATCAAAGCGAGTAAAGTTTGTTATGATTTCGTTCATTGAATAATAATTTTTGGTAGCGTATGTGATGAGCTGTTCATCTGCAAAAGAGAATTCTTTTTTCTTCGTATCCTTAATAAGATTTCCCTTGGAGAAACGGACAGCTTTTGTTGGTGACACACTGAATTTTCCAGGCAAGGCACCTTCAGTAATCAGACTGCTTCCATCATCTTTTTCAGTCGCCTCCTCCATTGTCAACGCCGGCAATTTTGAAGAAGAATTATTTGTGGTGGAAGTTCTGTTATTTGAGTTTGACTGTGGAGAATTATTTGAACTGTTTTGTGCAAGAACGTCCACAACAGGTTCAACATAGGTTTTGTTTCCGTAGATTCCCTTGAACCATTTGTTTGCATTGTCCTTTGCTTTTGCATTTTGATTTTTATAGCTCAAAACTGAAAGATTGAAATTTGTTGCGGCAGAAAGATTCATATCGTATGTCCAATCTGGACGCTGCATTACTGAATTAATCACAGCCCAAGCAGAATCTTTGTCACCAGTGTTATAAAAATTCTGAGCCACAATAAGAGATGCAATCAAGGCAGTAGAAAAACTATTTTTATTTTTTTTGCAGGCCTCATTTGAAAAAGCGATCGCACCTGACACATTACTTGGATTTTCTTTTGCAAGAATGTATGCATAAATAATCAGCTGGTCGTAAGAGGCTTTGGATTTGAGTTTATTTTTTTTTATATTTATTTTTGAAAGATATTTGTCCCCAATTTTTTCGGAAGCAAAATTCAGAGTACACAAATTGATTGCACTCAACTTGACTGAAAGCTCCGTATTTTTATCTACGAGAATTGAGAGGAGAGAATTTATATCTTTATAATTGTCGGAAGAAATTTTTTCAAGTCTGGAATAGACAGTTCCAAAATTCACATCCTCAAGCGGACTTTTTGCAAAAGCAATTAACGCAGATGCAAGAATACAAATCGCAACAATAAATTTTTTCATTTCACCTTCCCCCTTAAAAATTTGTATCAACAAAATTATACGGAGATTTTAAATAAAACCCATGGACGTCTTTAAAACTTGCATTTTTTAGAAGTCCCCACATAAATAAATTTAAAACTCAACAATTCCCTTGTACCGAAGAATTGAATCCACATCAACTTTATATTTTTTTTCATTCTTTACAATCACATCAACTTTGTCGCCAATTGAAATATTTTTCTTAAACCAGTCTTCACTTTCCCAAATGTTTGAAGAAATAAATTTCATTTCTGTATTCGAAAACGGATTTACAAAAGTTCCGGTGATTTTAAAAGGACATGCTCCATTCATTTCAATTTTCTCATTTTTTTCATAGCCGGTGACAACACCAACAACAGCCTGTCCTTTTATTTTTTTATCCCAGACGAACTTAAAAAATACATACACACTGATTCCAATACAAACAAGCCCCGCCAAGCCAAGAACAAACACAATCAATACATTGTTTGATCTATAAAGAGAACTATTGTGCGTTGTCAAACTATGTGCTGCAAAACCAAATCCATTCATGGCCATTCTGAGAGCAATGGCAAAGATTATTATTCCAGCCAAAAAAAAGACAGCCAAAGTTATCAAAAGCATTTTGTTATTTTTTTTCATACTCCGGCCTCCACAATATAGTCTTTATAATTTTCTTTGTTGGCATAAACATTAATCTTGTCGCCCACTTTGTAAAAATCGTAGGAATCAACAAGAATATTTTTGCTAGTGAATCTATATTCAGTGCCATCAGAGTTTTTATAACTACAGGTAAGGACAACAGGATGTCTGGAGTTCATATAAAGAGCTTCATTTATGTAAACATCAGTTATGGTACATTCAAGACAAACACCTTCGTTTTTCAGTCTTAAATATTTATTTCCCTTTTTCTTTCCTATGACAAATGGAATCAATCCAGCCAAAGCAAAAATCAACCCAAGTCCGCCACAGACAAGGATTCGCATAGTGTCCATTGAGCTGATATAGATTATGTCCTTCACTGGATTGTAAAGTACTTCAATAAACATTCCCTCATACCAAGTAGAATTGGTTCCACCAAACGGACGAATAAGAATTTCATCTTCATATTCAAAACCAATCATTGTTCTATCTTGGAACTGCTCAGTAATAACTCCATAGCAGGCAACGGCATCTTTCTTTTTTGTATTATCGTGAACCATCAGATATACTGTAAGAGTCAGCATCAAAAATCCAACGGCCATAAAAATCATTGACACGATGTTAAAACTCTTTGATGTACGACTCTTTGTTCCCATATAAAATCTCCATTTAATTTGATTAAGCCACAATCAGAGTTGAGATCAAGTTTGTCCCCACCTGAACCTAAAAACAGATACACTTCCATTGATGTTTATAAATAAAATCTATTAAATCAGAAAAACTGTCGCCACTAATTTCTGGAAGCATCAACAAAAAGGCTATGATGTCTAAAAAAGATTTTATCAAGCAACCTTTTTTAGCTCGTCAACAATCAGTTATTGAAATCAAATAACTTTTTATATTTTTCAAGAATAAATTTTATGATAAAAGGAATTATGCATTACCACACGATTTTTAAATTGAGTAACAGACAATCCGCCCCAGTTGATTTTGTTAAAACATCAAACCAACTGGAACAGATTTTTTCTGCTCTTATTTTTTTATCATCTCAACAGAAGAATCATCTTGAGTCCAAGTAAGTGTATTTTCATTTTTTTTCTCAAACTTGTTATAAAGTGTAGTTTCGCCATCTGTTATGGTAATTGAATAGGAACTTTCATAGCTGGATTCAATATAACCTGTCTTCTTTGTATATTCGCAATATCCAACGCCTTCAATATATGGAAGAATGGTGTCTGTAAAATCCATCTCTTTGCCTTTTGCTTTGTTAGTGAGAACAAGATTTGCAGTAGTGAACTTCAATTCAACTAGACTATTTTCAGAAGCCCATGTTGTATTGCGAATCCAAGTTGGAAGAAGAAGTTTTCCTTTAGTAAAATCGATTGAACCTTTGTCAGTGTCACCTTTAGATTCTGTCAAACGGATTCCGTCACTTGTTTTTTCAAATTTAAAAACCCAATCTTTTTTTGTGTGACTTTCATAATCGGAATCGTCTTCATAATAATCTGCAAATGTCACTGTATAAGAAGTGTCTGTTGCATCTTCAGTAAATTTATTCAAGTTAGCATTAATTCCGTATTGAGTCATATTAAATGTCTGGACTCTTCCCCAATCATAAAAGAAATTATCATCGGTAAAAAGATAGGATTCAGAAGTAGCCGAACTTTCTTCAGCATCAGACCAATAGCCCTTAATCCAAGATGGAATCTTTTTGAACTTTCCTTCTTTTCTTAACTTTACATATTCAGTATCTTTGAAAGTTGGGGTGGAATCCTCTGGAAGATCACAGGAAACGAATGACAGAGCCAATGCAACAAACAAAGCTCCCAATGCAGCTATTTTCTTCATATTTTTCTCCTTCGGCGTAATTACAGAAACACCTATACTTTTGTATCACTCCAATAGATTTTCTCCTCATGGATCCTCTCAATTAAAGTTGACACCATCTACCATAATCTTACATAAAAAAAAAAAAAAAAGTCAAGTACTCAACCACAGTTTTTAACAATTTTTTTGTATTTTTTTCAAACTATTTTCTATATAACAGAGCAAATCTCGAATTAAAATTTTCGATACAGTAAAAAAACGTAAAATAATTTACCCACTAATTCGTCTTGCGACACTTTTGGGGGACTATTGATTTTGGATGGACCGATTGTTTATTTACAGACACTTGTTGGGGGACTGTTAATTTTGGAAAAACCGATTGTTTATTTTTTAGACACTTGTTTTGGGACTGTTGATTTTGGATGGACCGATTATGAATTTACAGACACACATAGGGGGCGCGGTTGATTTTGGAAAGACCGATTGATAATTGCAAGACACTTGTTAAGGAGACTGTTATTCTTGGAGGGACCGATTGTTTATTTACAGACACTTGTTGGGGTCGGTTATTTTTGAAAGGACCGATTATGAATTTCCAGACACACATAGGGGGACTGTTATTCTTGGTAAGACCGATTGTTTATTCAAGACACTTGTTGGGGGACTGTAATTTTTGGAAAGACCGATTGGAAATTTCCAGACACTCGTTAAGGAGACTGTTATTCTTGGAAAAACCGATTATGAATTTACAGCCACTTATTTGGGGACTGTTGTTTTTGGATGGACCGATTCTTTATTCAAGACACTTGTTGGGGGACTGTAATTTTTGGAAAGACCGATTGGAAATTTCCAGACACTCGTTAAGGAGACTGTTATTCTTGGAAAAACCGATTATGAATTTACAGCCACTT
>JAZUEV010000587.1:0-3341 GCA_045640345.1 Treponema sp. | reverse complement strand
GAGAAGAAATTTATGATGAATCAGATGGTGCAAAATTTGAAGTGCTCCGTGAATTGTGCGAAACCATTTATGAAAAAAGAGAACGAGTTTTAATTTTCACACAGTTCAAGGAAATCATTCCCGCATTGGATGAATTCCTTTCCACCGTTTTTGGGCAAAAAGGATTTATTATTCATGGCGGAACAAATGTTGATAAAAGAACGCAAATTGTTCAACAGTTTCAGAGTGAAAAATATTTTCCTTATATAATTCTTTCTTTAAAAGCTGGTGGGACTGGACTGACATTGACTAACGCAAATCATGTAATTCATTTTGACCGTTGGTGGAATCCTGCTGTAGAAAATCAAGCAACGGACAGAGCGTTTAGAATTGGACAAACAAAAAATGTTATGGTTCACAAATTTATTTGCAAGGGAACAGTAGAAGAAAAAATTGATTTGATGATTGAAGAAAAAAAAGAGTTGGCTCAAAATATCATTGGTGCGAGTGATGAAAAATGGATTACCGAAATGTCTAATGATGAACTTATGAAAATTTTAAAATTGGAGAATTAAATGGCCTGGTACAATGATTATAGTTATAGTTATACATCTTCTGCTGATCTTAAAGATAAGACAGAAAAATATGTAAAAAAAATGGCACAAAAAGGAGAGATTTTGACTCCTGTAATTTTGACTGGCAGAATAATTGCAAGGAATTGGTGGGGTAAATCTTGGTGCGAAAATCTTGAGTCCTATGCCGATTATTCCAACAGACTTGATCGTGGAAAAAAATATGTTCGAGCTGGAGCAGTTGCTGATTTAAAAATTGATTCTGGAAAAATTGATAGTCTCGTTATGGGAAGTTCCTCCAAGCCTTACAATGTAAAAGTTCGAATTGACGAGCTTTCAGAAGAACAGATTGATTCAATCACTTCAAATGCTTCTAGTAAAATTCAAAACTTGGAGAGTCTTGTGAATGGAGATTTTCCTGATGATTTGAAGGAATTGTTTTTGAAGCGAAATGGACTTTTTCCAAAAATGAGTAACATTCATTTTAGTTGTAATTGTCCAGATGTTGCAGATATGTGCAAACATGTGGCTTCCGTTTTATATGCAATTGGAGCAAAATTTGATAGTGAGCCGATGATGTTTTTTAAACTTCGTGGAATAGATACACAAAAACTTATTGGTGATGCGATAAAAAATCGTCTTGAAAAAATGCTTTCAAATTCAGATGTCCAAAGCGAAAGAATAATTTCAGATGAAAAACTTACAGCGGTCTTTGGAATTTAAAATTGATAAATATTTTTTTAACTGTAATTTTTAAATTTTTTCATTGACAAATAATAGGACTTTATCAATTTTGAAATTTTTTTTCACCACAGTTTGTACACTTTAGTTTTGCTTTAAAAAATTTTTGAATTGGATTAAAGTCTATTTCTGTTTGAAATTTTGTGTTGCATTTGCTACAAGCAAAAGTTATTTTTTGATTCGAGCCGATGGGATTTATTTATTGCAATGGATTGGATTTTTTTCTCCAGATTAATAAAGTGTATCCCTAAAAATATTGGACATTCTAAAAAATGTTTTTAGATATGGTCGTAATATTTTTATATTTCCACCGAATTTTAATTTTTGAAATTAGAAGGTTTAAAACATCGCGTTTTCATATTTAGCTCTAAAAATTTCAATTTACCAAATTTTCTAAAACTATCGTCTTATTAATTTGCCAAAAATTGTACAGAAAACAAACAAAGCAAAATCAACTGCGACAATAGTTGACCCAACTGGAGTCCCTGCAACCAAAGATATAATAATTCCGAACAAGGCACAAAATACAGATGAAGCAGCTGCAAAAATTGTGACGCTCTTGAAGTTCTTAAAAATATTCATAGCAGATACGGCAGGAAAAATAATCAATGCGGAAATCAAAAGTGATCCAACAAGATTCATCGCCAAAACAATTATGATAGCAATAAAAACGGCCATGATCAAATTATATGCAAAAACATTTGTTCCTGATGTTTGAGCAAAATCTTCGTCAAAGGTTACTGCAAAAATTTTGTTATAAAAAAGAATAAACAAAATAATTACCAAGGCACTTAATACGACGGAAATGATTACATCGGTTTTTGTCAAAGTCAAAATTGATGTGGATCCGAAAAGTGTTGTACATACATCTCCAGATAAATTTGATTTTGGTGAAAAAATATTCATCAATAAATATCCAAAGGCCAAGGATGTGGTCGAAATAAGAGCCAAACTGGTGTCACCTTTTATCTTTGAATTTTTTTTACCACACAATAAAAGAATTGCAAAAAGAATTGTCACAGGCAAAACAAAATATGTTGGGGTAGTGATTTTTAAAATCGAAGCCAGTGCCAATGCTCCAAATGCAGCGTGGCTAAGTCCGTCACCGATAAATGAAAATCTTTTTAAAACCAATGTCACTCCCAAAAGCGATGAACATAGAGCGATCACTGTTCCGGTGATGACTGCATAGATTACAAATGAAAATTGAAAGTATGTGGAAAGTTTATAAAGAATATCTGCCATAATTTTTTTCCTTTTAAAAATTTTTTTTTAGAGCTGCACAATTTTTTTTGCATATTTTTTTGCTGCTTCCAAATCGTGACTTATCATTATGATTGTCATATCATCATTTTTGTTTAAATTTTCAATCAATTGATACATTTCCAAACTTGCATCTGGATCTAGTCCCGTTACTGGTTCATCTAAAAGCAACATTTTTTTTGCAGTGCACAACGCTCTTGCCAAAAGTACTCTTTGTTGTTGTCCACCACTTAATTCAAAAAAACTTTTTTTTCTTAGTTTTGAAATTCCAAGTTTCTCCATATTTTTTAATGCCAAAAGTTTATGTTTTTTCAAATAGAATGGAAAAAATCCTAAATCATTTTGACATCCTGAAAGTACAACTTCCCAGACCGATGCTGGAAAATCTTTTTGAAAATCTTTTTGCTGTGGAAGATAACCGATTTGATTTTTTTGCAACTTATCTGAAAATTTTATTTCACCTTTTGTGGATGGAAGCAAACCTAAAAGTGTTTTCATTAAGGTAGATTTTCCTGAACCATTTTCTCCTACAATAAAAACATAATCATTTTCATCGACTGTGAATGATATATTTTTTTTGACAGTTTTTGAACCGTATCCAATTTCCAAATTATCGCATTCTATCAAGCACATTATTTAAGGGTCTCCAAATTTTTTCTCATTACAGAAATATAATTTTTTCCATTTTTGATCTCATCCCATGTTACAGATTGCATGGAATCCAAAACAAAAATATCTTGGTTTTTATTTTTTGTACTGTTGATTACTGTAGTTGCAATTTTTTTG
>JAZUEV010000586.1:0-5425 GCA_045640345.1 Treponema sp. | reverse complement strand
CCAAAAGCAACAGCATCGTCGCACGCTTTACACGTATCGCCGTATCTGTCTTTGATCTCCGTATCCTTGACAGGATTTCTTTTTCACTTTCTGTTAATGTAATTTTTCCGTGTTTTGGTAGTCGTCCCAAAGGGCTTATTATAGCATATTTTAAACCAAATGTTAATTGCAGAACGATGTACTAGAGATAGCGAATCTCTCCATTCAATATTCTACAATAGAATGTATGGATTGGCAAATAAAAAAAAAGTACTTTTATTAAACATGGGAACTTCTAAAAACGATTTTTCTTTACATGCCAATAAGAATCAGGATTTAAAAAAACGGTGAACCTTTTTTACAAACGGACTTGTTCATCCCTTATGCGATTCACGACTTATGTTTGTATAACAAAATTTAATCCAATTACAAATATAATGTAAGTAAACAACCATTAACTAAGTTAACAGTCGTTAAGTAAGTTAACAGTCATTAACTAAGTAAACAATCATTAAGTAAATAAACAAACGTTAACTAAATAAACAAACGTTAAGTAAGTAAGTAAACAGTCGTTAACTAAGTAAACAGTCGTTAACTCATGCCATCCTTTTCATTATAGAGCATCTCCACAAATTACAATTTCCAGAGATGCCCATACAAAAATCAAATCACACTGTTTTTTAATTTCTTCAATTTTATTCCACAGTAGGTAATCAAGAAAACATAAATCAAAAACAATACGCCAAAGACTCCGCCAAAAATTATGTCGGACACGTTTCTTGAATGTGAAAAAAGCAGTCTCATATTTGGGATGATGCAGCAAAGGAAAATACAGAGCAAAGGCAAAAGTCTTTTTTGGGTGATTTTTTCAAGCATAGCGATTTTTGATTCTTTGTCCGAAAAAAGTTCACCGTCATTTTCTTTTGAAACTTCGCTGGCCTTTTTGCAAAAATAGTTCCAGCCCATGAAAGAATTGCAATAGTCCCAACCATAATCCTGATACAATTTTTTGCGGTCATCTTCAGTTTTTGAGTTGCTGAATTCCAGTCGATAGATATAATCTTCCGGCTCCACTTCTTCAAAAGTATAAAAACATGGTGCTGAAAATTTTACAATCTTAAGTCCATTTTTGCGCTGTTCCCTGAGCCAATTTTCTTCTTCCACAAAATCAGCAATGGTAAAAAATCTAACAAATCTTTTCATAATCATCCTCCAAATTAAAGTTCAATTCCACGACTGTTTTTATAAAGCCGCTCGATTCTTTTAATCTCCATGGCCAAAACTTCCCGACCAAGTTCTGTGATTTGATACAGTTTCCGTTTTTCTTCTTCTGCATAAAACGAAATCAGTCCATCTTTTTCCATTTTTGAAAGTGTCCCGTACATTGTCCCTGCACTGATAGAAATTGCTTCGTCAGTCATTTTTTTGACCTGCTGCGTAATTCCGTAACCGTGCTGTGGATTTTGTAGACAAAACAGAATATAAAATCCGGTTTCAGTCATGGGTACATAGATTTTTTCAATCCGCTTATCCATATCACACCTCTTTGCTTTGTAAGTCGATATATCGAAGTTCTATATACTTTATATCGCAGTTCGATATATATGTCAAGAGAAAAAAATTAAATTTTTTGCTTACAGATTAAAAATTTTGACTATAATATTTATGGGAGAAAAAAAATATTTGGAGGATTTTATGAGCGACCTGAACGCCCTTGTTCAAACTCTTTCTAATTTTTCCACCGAAATGGACGAATGTTTTGTTCCTTATTTGGACGGCATTGAAAAATGTTTGAAAAATCTTGTGCAGATTGAGTCTGAGAAAAAAAAGCCCAATGCACTTTTTGTTCATGGTTTTGGTGGTTGCAGTAAATCCAGCATGGGTGCCTGCGTGAAATCTGGTCTTGAAAAAAAATACAATGTGATTGTTCCCAATTTTGATTTGACTGATGTGGACGGAACTTTGCATCAGATAAAAGATATTATTGAAAAAAAAGATGTGGCTTTGGTTTGTGGTACTTCTCTTGGTGGATTTTATGTAATGTGTGCCATGAGTAAATTTGGTTGGGGAAAAGATGTTAAGTGGATTGCCATAAATCCATGTATGAAACCTTCCGAAGAGATTCCGGCTTTGGATGATGATAAACTTGTTGGACCGAATACTTTGCATGATTGGTTTGTTTTGGAAAGTTCTGTTTATGACAAGCCTTTACCTGTGCAAGGAATTTTTGCTGATAATGATGAACTTTTTGGAGACAGATTCAAAAAATTTTACAAAGAGGTTGCACACAAAAAATTTGTTCCAATTGATTATAAAGGTGGTCACCACGGTGGGACAAAAGAATTGGCAAAGATATTAGAAGGATTTTAAGAGATTCTTTTTACTGATAAAAAAATAAAAGTTTTGACCGTTTTTTTAGCCAATACTTTTTTACTTTCTTAAAAAGAACGAACCTCGAAGCAATCATCGGGGCTCATTCTTTCTCATAAGATATTGCACTATGGTGTTCATCCCCTTTTTTTCGATGCAAATCGATCGGGGAATGTACTCCATTGGCACGAACCACTTTAACAAGTGATAATCTCTGTGCGTGAAATACAGTGAACACATAGTCCACACCGTAGGTTCTAAATTATTTTAGAAGTTGTTTGCAGAGATTTCAAAGTAGCTTTGTGGGTGTGCACAAACTGGACAAGCTGCTGGTGCATCTGTTCCAACTACGATGTGACCACAGTTGCGACATTCCCAAATCTTTACTTCGCTCTTCTTGAAGACTTCCTGCATTTCTACATTCTTCAAAAGTGCTCTGTAGCGTTCTTCGTGTCTCTTTTCAATGGCTGCAACCATGCGGAACTTTTTTGCCAAAGCTGGGAATCCTTCTTCTTCGGCTGTCTTTGCGAATCCTTCGTACATGTCTGTCCATTCAAAGTTTTCACCGTTGGCTGCCTGTTCCAAATTTGATTTTGTGTCTCCAATTCCTTCCAATTCTTTGAACCACATCTTTGCGTGCTCTTTTTCATTGTCGGCGGTCTTCAAAAACAAATCTGCAATCTGCTCGTAACCTTCCTTTTTTGCTGTTGATGCAAAATAAGTGTACTTGTTACGTGCTTGTGATTCCCCAGCAAATGCTGCTTCCAAATTTTTTTCAGTTTGTGTTCCTGAATACTTGCTCATCTATTACTCCTTGATGCATAAAGAATCCTGTTTCAATGAATGAACCCCTCCTCAAGCATTGGGGGATCATTTTTTCATAAGATAGGGCATCTCTAAAAAAAGTTTTCAGAGACATGGTTTTCATTCATTTTTCCACAATCCATGTAGATTGCAATAAGCAAAAACTGCCACCAATTTATCGTCGTCGGTCAATGCAAAAGTCGCGCTGGGGACATCGTTCGGATTCAAATCCTTTTTCTGGATACCCTTTTTTGTCTGAATCAAAATCCATTGAATGTAGTGAACATCTGCCATAGGATGAGGGACTTCACCAACATTTACGGTAATCTTGTTTCCATCAACGGTGAACTGTGGGACGTGTTTTTCCCTGGCTCCGTCACTGGTACACGGAATCAGTTCGTCCATCGCATCGCCACAACAGATTGTAGGAACTTTTGTGTCGTTCAAAATCATAATGATTTTACCACAATGTTTACATTTGTAAAACTTCATTTCCATAAAAGGCCTCCTTTTTTATTTGCAGTTGTCACACATAGTGAAAACTGTTAAATCATAACCTTTAATGTCAGTTCCAACTTCTTTTTCTATAACGTTTGCCAAGTTTGTTAAATTTAGGTCTTTGATGGAACCGCATTTTTTGCAAACCAAATGGTCGTGGCGCAATATTTTGTCATATCTATCCGTTTGGTCGGCAATAGTTAACCGTCGAATCTTTCCTTCCTGGCAAAGACTGTTCAGATTATTATAAACAGTTGCCATGGACATGGAATTTCCCGCTTCCTGTGCAAGTTTTCGAACTTCTTCAGCAGTCGGATGGCAAAATGATTTGTTGATTATGTCTAAAAGGATTTCTGCATTTTTTGTCATAATGTCTTTCGTAAACTGTTGTTAAATTTAGAATAATTCTAAATATTTATTTTGTCAAGTTAATGGCATATCTAAAAAATACTTTTTAAAGATGTTCAGAATATTTCATATTTTTACCGAATTTTAATCCTTGAGATTGCAAGGCTTAAGACATCGTTTTTTTTAAGGTTGTCTTTAAAAATTACAATTGTTAGAGACTCCATAATTTATGCGACATTATTTTGTTATACAGTGGTTTTGTGCTTGATAGTGATAGCTCTTGAAATAGTCTATTGTTCCATTTCCGACAGTTTTTCCAGTTCATCCATGGACAGTTTTGTGACCTCCGCTATCTGTTCCATCGACAGGATTCCCATCTTTATGAGCCCCTTCGCCGTCTCGATCTTCCCGATGGATATTCCCTGTTTTGTTCCAAGCTCTATCCCTTGGTTCCTTCCAAGCTCAATACCCTGGGTTCGTCCAAAGTTGATTCCCTCGTTGTAGCCGCTGTCGTGCCATTCCTTCAAGACCTCGCACATGCTTGTTCCTCCCTGGCTTTCTTCCCGCTCGAATTTCCTCTGCATCATCTCGTATCCCCTGTCGCCCGTTAGCACCGCCATGGCACCGAGGATTTCGTCCACGTGTCGGATTGTGTCTTTGCTGGGGATGTACTTCTTGTTGAGTCTCTTCTGCACAAAGAAGTCCGCCACTATCCTAAAGTCGCTGGTGAATAGTTCCAGTTGCTCAGGTTCCAGCCATGCAATCTCGAATACATTGATCTTGTAGTCATTTACATAATCCCTCAATTCGCAAGGAATTTCAAGTCTCGATAAAAGATTCCGACTTTTCCATCTTTGGATTCCGAAGTACAGAACCAATGTCACCACGGGATACCGACCTGATTCTTCCAACTGCGACCTGTAGCTGACCCCATCGTACCCAATTATCCTCAGTGGCATATCCAAATCCACCTTAGTCTGATTTTCCAGTCCGAAGATGCATATCTTGATTTTGCCGTTTCTCCACAGTTTAACCACGTCTCGCCTCTGCTCGTGAATCCTTTGGCCATCCTTGAACCTGCTTTCTGAATCTATGTCCACCAAATCATCCTCTCGAACCACCTTCCGCCCTTTGAAAAGAAGTCCGTTAATGATGTCTGCGAATACGTCGTTGTAGGCCATGAGTGATTTCTCGCACAAATCTTTCTGCGCCATTTTACCTCCTTACAATATATATGTGCAATGGATGTCAAAAATCGCCGTAAATTTGCGTGGAAAATGAAAAATTTTTTGATTTTTTTTTTGACTTGATCCCAACAAGTGTCTGAAATCAACAATCGGTCTCAGACAAAACTCAACAGTCCCCAAACGAGTGGTTTGAAAAAATGGACATGCGTTTTGGAAATGGTTTACAAATACATCTTGAC
>JAZUEV010000585.1:0-2524 GCA_045640345.1 Treponema sp. | reverse complement strand
AGAGACTAAATTTTCAAAGGCTTGTTGAAATGAAAATTCTTTGGTCAAAACTTCACTGGTTTTATTGTTATTTAGTTGATTTTTCAACGCCTTCCCACAAAATTCCTTGAATACGCCATCTTTTCTTTCAAATCCAACTTCGCCAGTATTTTCACCTTCAATTGGACGGAGGCCTTCAACAAAATCGGAGTAGTCATAAGAAGGATGGAACTGAACAAACTCTGTCTGCTCGTTAAACAGTTTTTCATCTTCGGAACCAGATTCGATTTGAGAGAAAGGTTTTCCACAAATCATCTGAGCTGCAATATCTTTTGCAGTATAAGTTTTTCCAGTTCCTGGCGCACCATGAAGAATAAGATTTTTGTTTGCTTCCAAAAGATTTACCAAAGAAATTGTTTTTTCGTTTTCCTGATTGTTCATAGTTTTTATAATCTCCATTGTCTGTTCTAATTTTAATTTGTGGACTGTGTTTCTTGTTGAATGTCCCGGATAATTCCATTCACCAATTTTTTGCCAATCAACTTTTCTGACATTTGTATAATGCTTACGGGATTCTTCGTAGTAATAATCGGATGTTATTTTTCCCCTGCCAATGATTTGCGATAAACCTTTTCTAGCAAAAACAATATCACCAACTTTTATTTCATTATAAAAATTCCATACTTGCTTGGCACTTACAGTTTTATCCTTGTCACCGTCTTTAAACTCAACTTTAAAATCTTCCAAGAAAGTCTGGTAATCATTTTTGTAATGAGATAAATCTCCTAACTCACCCCAACCGATTGCAATTATACCTTCGTTTTTCTGAGCGTCCCAATCCCATGCATTTTCACCGGGTGCAATCAACCAATAATTTTTATCATCTTTTTCCACGTTCCATGCATTATATGAGAAATCTACAATAGTTTTTTCTTTGAGGTCATTGCTTGCAAGTTTCTGTTTTAATTGATTCAAAAACGACATATAATCGTCGCAGTTTTTGATATTGTCAGTATTAATTCCATTGCGTTTAAGATAATCTCGATTATTTGAATCAAGAGCAATATAGTCGTAAGGTTTTATCCAGAAAAGAGGCATTGTGCTTTCGGCTGGACAATTTTCTATACCTCGAAAATTTATATATTCTTCAGGAGAATTATTTTTTACAAATTCTTCATAGCACTCCCAAAGTTTATTGCAACTATTATGTAAATCATTCCAATTATAAAAGAAAGATCTTGCATAATTCAAAACTGGAATTCCGTCAAAATCAGATGGTAAATCGGCAGAAATTTCAAAATAATTTTTTATTCGTTCAAGGATTGCAATTCGTGTTTCTATTTTTTTCTTTCCACTGTTAAAAAGGCCAAATATTGAAAAAGGATCTATATCATCAATTTTTTGATTTTTATCTTCTAAGTGTAATGCATTAGAAAAATCTTGTAATCCATCTTCAGCATAAATAAACTCAACTAATTCATCTCGTCTATTTTTATAGTCCAACAGTTTTTCTGCTAATTCTTTATAAAAAGGTATCCAACTAAAAGTCATATTTTATGCCCCTTATTTTAAAATCAAATTTTCTCTGTTCCTTATTATATTATAGGTTTTGAAATCATTTTTTTTCAATTTCACTTTCTCCCCTTCACATTGCACACCACAATTCCGACCAATACCAAAACTACTCCCACAATTTCCTGCACCGAAAGATTTTCTTTGTACACAAAAAATCCTATTAGTGTGGCTACGACTGGTTCCACGGAGGCGATGATTGAGGCGGTTCCGTTTTCGGTGTGTTTTAATCCAGCGGTGTAAAAAAGATAAGGGAGGACTGTCCCCACTATGCTGAATGCGACTGCGAATAATAAAAGGGGTACAGATTTTATTAGTTGGGTGTTGATTATGGTCCAATTTGCGAATGGGACGGTTGCGATGGTTGCTATCAAGAAGGTGTAGAATGTTATGGTGACAGATTTGTACCCTCGTTCGATGGCACAGTGGCTGAAGATGGAATAAAGTGCGTATCCCAATCCTGCACCCAAACCAATGAGGACAGTTTTAGGGGACAGACCTTCCGCTCCCGACAAAACTCCTGTCACAAAGACAAGTCCTGTTAATGTTAAAACAAGGGCGATTATTTTGTTTGGTGACAGTTTTTCTTTGAAAAATATTCTGGACAGCACAATCACGAAAACTGGAGCGGTGTACAAAAGTATTGCAGCCACTGAAAGCGAGGTGAGTGTGATTGTGGTAAAATAACATAGACTAAAAAACAATATGCTTAAAATTCCAGTCCCCAAAAAGCACCACAAATCTTTTAGCTTGATTTTGAAAAGTCTGCGATCAAAAATCAGCATGTAAAGTCCAAAGCACAAGACTGCTAGTCCTTTTCCGACTGTAATCATGTCCATGGAGCTTAAGTTTTGGCTGGACAACCTGCGAACAAAAATCCCTAAGGATCCCCACAAACATCCAGCCAACAAAATCAATAAAGATGAGAGAAACGATGATTTTTTCATAATACTAAACTAACTACCGTTCGTTA
>JAZUEV010000584.1:0-2462 GCA_045640345.1 Treponema sp. | reverse complement strand
TAGTACCCCCGATTCTGGAATGAGTTTTTCTTTCTATTTTAACGGATTTTTTTTTATTTTGGAAGAGCCGAAATAAGCTATGACGAGCCATTTGTCAATTGAAAAAAAAAGGATTTTATGATACAATTTTTGTCAAAGATTTTCGATGATATCTTTAAAAATGCGGTTTTTAGAGACGACTTTGAAAATACGATGTTTTAAGACTTAAATTTCAAGACTTAAAATTCGGTAGGAATATAAAATATTCCGGACATCTCTGAAAAGTATTTTTTAGATATGCCCATATTTGTTGAACAAGAGGTTAGAAAATGGCTTATCCATTCCAGAATATCGAGCCAAAGTGGCAGAAGTATTGGGACCAGAACAAGACTTTCAAGGCAAAAGAAGATCCTTCCATTCCAAAAGAAAAACGTCGCTATGTTTTGGACATGTTCCCTTATCCAAGTGGCGCAGGACTTCATGTTGGACATCCTGAAGGATACACCGCTACCGATATTTACTGTCGTTATCTTCGCATGAATGGATACAATGTGCTCCATCCAATGGGATATGACGCTTTTGGTCTTCCAGCAGAAAACTATGCTATCAAGACGGGAACCCACCCATCCACAACAACCATGGCAAATATCGAGCACTTTACTCAGCAGATCAAGGCGCTTGGTTTCAGTTATGACTGGGATCGTTGCGTTATGACCTGTACTCCTGATTACTATAAATGGACACAGTGGATTTTCCTCCAGCTTTACAAAAAGGGACTTGCATACGAAACAGACACACCTATCAACTGGTGTCCTAGCTGTCTCACAGGTCTTGCAAATGAAGAAGTCAAGGAAGGAAAATGTGAACGCTGTGGAGCAACAGTCACCCACAAGACCATCCGTCAGTGGATTTTGAAAATCACGGCCTACGCAGACAAGCTTCTGGAAGATTTGGATACATTGGATTGGCCTGAAAGTGTCAAAGCTATGCAGAGGAACTGGATCGGTCGAAGCGAAGGAGCAGAAGTCAATTTCACCATCGCAGACAACGACGGAAATCCAACAGAAGATACTCTCACAGTCTACACCACAAGATGCGACACTCTTTTTGGTGCCACTTATATGGTCATTTCTCCAGAGCACAAGCTGGTTTCAAAGCTGACCACATCAGAACAGAAGGACGCTGTTGAAAAATATGTCGAGGAAGCTGCAAAGAAGTCCGATTTGGAAAGAACGGATTTGGCAAAGACCAAGACCGGCGTTTTCTCAGGAAGCTACGCAATCAACCCGGTCAATGGAAAAAAGATTCCTATCTGGATTGCAGACTATGTTTTGATTTCCTATGGAACAGGTGCAATCATGGCTGTCCCTGCCCACGACACAAGAGACTGGGATTTTGCGAAGAAGTTTGACCTTCCAATCATTGAAGTCCTCAAAAGCGAAGTCGATGTCCAAAAGGAAGCATGGACACAGGACGGTATCCATGTCAATTCCGAATTCCTTGACGGCCTGAACAAAAAGGATGCCATCGCAAAGATGTTGGAATTCCTTGAAGAAAAGAAGATTGGAAAAAAGGCAGTAAACTACAAGCTTCGTGACTGGGTTTTCAGCCGACAGAGATACTGGGGAGAACCAATTCCTCTGGTCCATTGTCCAAAATGTGGAATCGTTCCAATTCCTGAATCAGAACTTCCATTGGAGCTTCCAAACGTAAAGACATATCAGCCAACCGGAACTGGTGAATCTCCATTGGCGGGAATCGATTCATGGGTCAACTGCAAGTGTCCTCAGTGTGGCGCGGATTCAAAGAGAGAAACCAATACAATGCCTCAGTGGGCTGGAAGCTGCTGGTATTATCTCCGCTATATCGACCCAACAAACGCAGAAGCTTTTGCGGACAAGGCAAAGGAAAGCTACTGGATGCCTGTTGATTTGTATGTGGGTGGAGCCGAACATGCGGTTCTTCATCTTTTGTACTCAAGATTCTGGCACAAGGTTCTTTATGATTTGGGGGTTGTCTCAACAAAGGAACCATTCCAGCGTCTGATCAACCAAGGTATGATTACATCTTTCGCTTTCCAGAGGGCAAACAAGTCTTTGGTTCCAACGGACATGGTTGATGAGAAGGACGGAAAGTTCTATTCCAAGGAAGACGGAGAAGAACTTGAGCGTGTAATCGCAAAAATGTCCAAGTCCCTTAAAAACGTTGTCAATCCGGACGAGATGATCCAGAACTACGGTGCTGACTCGGTTCGTATGTACGAAATGTTCATGGGACCTTTGACAGTCTCCAAGCCATGGAACACCCAGGGACTTATTGGTGTCAACCGCTTTCTTGAAAAAATCTGGAATCTTTCAGAAAAGCCAATGAGCAATGTGGACATCAAGGGCAAGCTGGACAAGGATTTGGCATCCCTTAGAAAGACCTACGCAAAGACAGTCAAAAAAGTAACGGAAGATACAAACAACCTGGACTTCAATGTA
>JAZUEV010000583.1:0-9116 GCA_045640345.1 Treponema sp. | reverse complement strand
GTCAACGTCTTTAATATTTTCTTCCATAATAATGTTCCTCTTTTTGTAGTGTCATTCAAGGCATATCTGATAATACTATCTATGGGCATCTCTAAAAATTGCAATTATTAAAGACTCCCATCACATATCCTTTCGGAAAATCTATGTTCGATAGTCGCCGTTGATTTTTACATAGTCGTAGGTAAGGTCGCAACCCCATGCTGTTCCGCTGGCATTTCCTTCACCACACTGCACAAGAATTTCAACAGCTTCTTCGCTCATAATCTTTTTTGCCAAATCCTCATCGAAATCAGTTGGAACTCCATCCTTGTAAACCAGGATAGAATTTTCACCGTGGACTTCAAAAGGCTTGGTCTCGTCAAAATATCGTTTGGAACCTTCCTTGCTTGTAAACCAGATGCTTGCCTTGTCTGGGTCGAATTCATATCCAGAATAACCCATGGCACAAAGGAATCTACCAAAGTTTGCGTCCCTACCGAACATGGCTGCCTTTACCAAAGATGAGGAAATGACTTCCTTTGCAAGACCCCTTGCCGTTTCAATATCCTTTGCCCCGTTTACGTTACATTCGATAAGTCTTGTGGCACCTTCACCGTCTGCGGCAATCTTTTTTGCCATGATGATGTTGATCGCGTCCAATGCTTCACAGAATTCGTCAAAGTCTTTTCCCTCTGACACGATTTCCTGATTTCCTGCCATACCGTTTGCAAGAATTGTGAGCGTGTCGTTGGTGGAAGTGTCTCCGTCAACTGAAACACAGTTGTAGCTTCCCTTGATACTTTTCCTGAGAGCCTTTTCCAGCATTTCTGAATTGATAGCACAGTCTGTTGTCATAAATGCAAGCATTGTTCCAAGATTGATGTGGATCATTCCGGAACCTTTGCACATTGCACCAATCCTGACAGTTTTTCCGCCGACAGTCGTTTCCACTGCGCATTCCTTGTAATGGGTGTCGGTGGTCATAATTGCGATTCTTGCTTCCTTGTGACCTTCCTTGCTGAGACCGTTTGCCAGATCCTTGATTCTTGATTCAATTTTTTCTACCGGCAACTGCTGTCCGATAACACCTGTGGAACAAACTACCACATCGTCAGGGGAGATGTTCAATTGGGATGCGGCAAGCTGAGCCATTTTGTATGCGACCTTTGCTCCCTGTTCCCCTGTACAACAGTTTGCGTTTCCAGAGTTGGCTATGACTGCCTGTATCTTTCCGTTGGCGATATTCTTTTTTGTAAGTTTGACCGCTTCCGCTTTGACCCTGTTCTGGGTAAAGACTCCCGCGGCGTTGCACAATTTTTCTGAGTATATAAGGGCAGTGTCGTTTGTCGTGCGGCTTTCCTTTATCTTACAAAGAATTCCATTTGCTAAAAAACCTTGAGCTGCGGTAACTCCGCCATCAATAAACTGCATTTTTATACACTCCTTTGTGTTTATTTTGCATAATTATAGCAATTTTGAATAATCTTTTCAATAGTTAGTGTTTATGGCATCTATAAAAAATGTTTTTAGGGATGACCTATATTCTGAAGATTTTTGAGTTTGTCAGAATCTGGTTGCCCTGCTGGGTGATAAGCACATCGTTTTCAAGTCTGCATCCACCAAGCTCCGGGTCATATAAGCCTGGCTCCAAGGTGACAATGTTTCCGACTTTAAACTCCTTTGTTTCTCCAGACCTGGAACTTACGAATGGATTTTCATGGATTTCAAGTCCGATTCCATGGCCAAGACCGTGGGGCATTTTTAGACCTTCGGATGCAAAAATCTCATCCGCCTTTTTAACTGCCTGAGAAATCGGTAGTCCCGCCTTGTAAAGATGGATGCACTCGTCCGCCGCTTTCTGGACCAAATCCAAAATCAAATTCTGCTTTGGACTCATCTTTCCTTTTGCCACTGTTATGGTTGCGTCGCTGGCATATCCTTCATAGCACACACCGTAGTCCAAAAGTGAAATACCGTTCGAACCCCATGAACCATTGGTGTAGCCTGGAAAAGCATGGATGGCGAAACTTCTATTTGGACCTGCCGCCAAAGTATCGAAACTTGTTTTTTCACAACCCATTTCTCTGAGACTTCTTTCAATAAACAAAGCCACATCCATTTCGGTAGAGATTTTTCCTTTTGTAAGCATCTGGATAATCTGGTCTGTCATGGTGGATGTAATGGAGCATGCTTTTTTTGTGCAGGCTATCTCGTAGTCGTCCTTGCAGGCTCTTAGATTTTCAGTGTCGCTATGGATGGAGTCTTTTTTACATTCCACGGTCCAATTTTTCATTGCCTCCACATATTCGTTGAAAAGAGGGTAGGTGGTGTTTGGAGAAAGGGCCAGGACATTGTGGTCAAAAATCTCGTTCTTAAGGATTTCCTGGACAGCGTTTGTGTTCTTTCGTCCGTAGTTATTATATGGAAGAATTTTGTCGGCATGGGCTTTCTGGTTGGCAAGATTTTCGTCCCAGCAAATCAAAGTGGATTCACCCTTGCAGGTCAAAATCAACAAAGCGTCGCTGGGGTGTCCAGTGAGATATCTGATTGATGGATCCCTAAAATCTTCGCTGTCCTCAAAAACTGCTGCCCCAATATTTTTTTGTCTAAGAATTTCGTAGACCTTCCGTCGTCTGTTTTCAAATATATCATCCAGATTCGAGTTTCTGATAATCAAGTCAAAATCATTCATAAAATTACCGCCTGTCGGGAGTTTCTAAAAGTTGCAATCTCTAGGTATGTCCTATCTTTTTATTTTTCTAATGACAGTCTTAAGCAAGGAATCTTTCGTTATAGCCATCAATCCAATTCCGATCATGGCAAAAATGGTTGCGCTTATGGCGATGGGGACTCCCTGTGAAATAAGTCTGTTGTGACCTTCGAAAAGTCCAATCAATTTTCCACGGAGCAGGATAACTGGAACCGATGCGGCAACGGAAAAAACGATCATCCTCAAAGAATAAAGAAGGATTTCCGTTATGGATTTTTTTACATCCAGATTCTTGTTTTTTCGAAGAAGAGCAAAAAGCGCTATCATGTTGAACAGGGACGCAATGGTCAATGCAAGGGCGATGCCAGGTCCTCCCCAGAAACGAACGAATATGAATGCCAAAATCATGTTGGATGCAAAATTGATAAGTCCTGCCACCGTCGGGCTTATGCTGTCCAATTGGGCATAAAAAGCGGGAGCCATAATTCTGTTTACTGCTATAAAAAACAGTCCAATGATGTGGAACCTGAAAACCTGTACGGTCATGGCTGCTGATTCCTCGTTGAATCTACCGGTCGAAAAAATCAATTTGATTATGCTTTCATCCATGCAGAGGGCGTAAAAAGTGATGGGAATGGAAATGAATGCCATAATTTTTACTGATTGAGTCAACATGGAGTCAAAATTGCCCCAGTCCTGCTTTTTTGCAAAACCTGTCAAGTCTGGAAGAATAACAGTTCCAATGGTCACCGCGCAGATTCCCAAAATCAATTCCTGGAGTCGAAGGGAATAGCTTAAACTTGAGTAGATTCCTTCCCCTGCTCTTGTCGCCAAGGCTGATGAAACAATGTCGTTCAACTGATATGCCGCCATACCTACGATGGTTGGTCCAATGAGTTTTAAAACTTTTTTTGTTCCTGGATTGGTGAATGCCTTTTTTAGGGAGGTGAAAGTGACCTTCCATTGGTTTTTCAAGACGAAAGGCAGCTGGAACAAGGCTTGGACAGTTCCACCAGCGATAACACCGATAGCCATAGCCCTTGCAGGATTGGCCATGTGGGGTGAAAGAATGTATGTGGCCACGATGACTATTGTGTTGAAGAGGATTGGAGTAAAGCCGGATGGTGAAAAAATCTTTAGACCGTTAAGGATGCCCTGAAAAAATGCTGCCACGGAAATCACAAAAAGATATGGGAACATGATTTTGGTCAAAAGGGTTGCTTCAATCATGGACGCAGCGTCTTCAGTTTTATAGAAGATTTTTAAAATCAATGGAGAAAGGATGATTCCCAATGTGACAAAACAGACTGTCAAAAATGTGACCAAAGTAAATGTGGCGCTTACAAATTCCTGGGTCTCTTTTTTACCTTCCTCACTGTCCGATGTTTCCAGGTATCCCTTGAATGTGGGGATGAATGCAACGGAAATGGAGTTTTCAGCGAAAAGTCGCCTAAAAAGATTTGGAATCATAAAGGCAATGCCAAAAGCGTCTGAATAGGATGAGGTTCCCATAAATTTTGCCTTGGTCATTTCCCTTACAAGTCCAAGTATTCTTGAAAATAGGGTCAAGACGGAAAGGGAAAGTCCCTTCTTTAATAGAGATCCACCTTTTTTTTGTGGCTTGGGTTCATTGTTGTCCTGGATTTTGTCCACGACTTTTTCTTCTGTAATATTGTTTTCTTCCATAATATATTGATAATAATTCAAAAATCGACAATTGACAATGGATTATGGTTGGAAAATCTATTTTGTAAGGCGAATGTGGAGTTTGGAATTCAAGGCTTAAAACTTTAGATTGCCCCTCGTGAATTTATAATCGGTTCTTCCAAAAATAACCAAGCCCCCTGCGAGTGTCATCGTAAAAACCAATCGGTTGTACGCTATTGCCAATCGACCACGAACAAGTGTCATTGCAATAACCAATCGGTTATCTTTGGGATCTCTCCACTGCGGTCGAGATGACGACCCCTATGTGTGTTGAATATTTTTTTATCGGTCCTTTCAAAAATAAAAGTCTTGAATCGTGTTGGCAATGTTTAAAAGAAATTTTTTGCTAAAAAAATTAAAGTTTTACACAAAAATTTATTGAAAATTTAACTAAATCGCTGTATAATAAAAGGGGTCTCTAAAAAATATTTTTGATGGGAAATGAAAGTTTTTCTGCTTCCAAAAGTTGTCTCTCTGGATTGTCCCTTTGAAATTTCCAGAGATTTTTTTTAGGGATGACCTGCATAACAAATGTTTTCGGGGCGGGGGTTTTATGGGTTCCTCTAACAGATTTTTAAATGGACTGGGTTTTCAGAAAGTTGGAAAAACATCCATTATTCCAATTTCCGTAAAGATTCTTTCGATTTTTATTGTGCTCATACTTTTGTCATGTCTCAGCACCAACTTTATTACATTGATTTTTGGACAAAGACAGACCATATCCTTGACCAACGACCTTTTGGTGTATCAGCTTTCCGACCTGTATACCAATGCCACCAACCAATTTCAAATCAGCATGTATTCCCAAAAAAGGGAGGAATCTCTCAAAAGTATCGAGTCCAACGCCAAGAGAGATTTCAAGAAACCTCATTCCGTGGCCATGGGTGTTTCCAGGGATGGAGATATTTTGTTTATTGCCCGTCAGGACACAAGCCACAGTTGGTATGGTTTTTCCGATAAGGATGCCCTGGAGAAAATGAATGTCTCCTTCGATATTGCCCAGTCCAGCGGAAATCCAGACCGAGTTGAAGGGTCAATCAGTTTTAAATCTCCTGTGGGGGATGAATACATGGGTGTCTATAAATATCATGGCGACTGGAAATGTTATCTGATTCGTGGGGAACTGAAGGCGGACACCAATCGTGAGATGTATTCCATTTTTATGAAGATTTCCATAATCATTTTGGTTATGACTGTTTTCTTTGTGATTGTGGGTATTTCAGTTTTGAGACATCTTTTGAGCAATGTCAAAAAATTTACCAGCGAACTTTACCAGCTCCAGAAAGAACAGAAACTTGATGCCAATGTGGATTCTCCAGATGAACTTAGAGCGCCAATCGATATCAGCACAGCCTCCAATGATGATATCACCTATCTTGCGGCCAACTTTAACAATTTGTATTTGAACACTGCCAACCTTCGCAATATCTTCCAGAAATTCGTTTCAAAAAATGTGGTGGATACTGCGTACAACCAGCGTCAGGTTAAGCTTCAGGGTGAACAGAGACAGTTGACCATTTTGTTTACTGACATCAAGAGTTTCACCAACAGGACGGAAGTTTTGGGCAACGATATTATCCGTCTTTTGAATATCCATTACAACTCTATTATTGGCATTATCCAGCCGGATGAATCTTCCACCAACCATTCCAAGGCATTTATCGGTTCTTTGATTGGAGATGCTATTCTTGGTGTGTTTGGAATTGACAGTTCAAAAGAAAATGTGGATCCTAGAAAGTCTTTGGATGCCATAAACTGTGCCTGGAAGATGACCATAAAGACAAAACAGTTCCGAGAAAAGATGGATGAAAGAAAAAAGGAATTGGAGCGTCAGGGTAAATTCAACGACCAGGCTGAAAAAGTCTACAAGGCTGTCCGCATTGACATTGGTGTTGGAATCGACGGCGGTGAAGTGTTCTATGGAAACATCGGTTCAAACAAATATATGGCAAACACTGTTATTGGTGACAATGTTAACTCCGCTTCCAGAATCGAAGGTCTTACCAGGGTCTATCGTTTGCCTGTCCTTTGTAGTGAATATGTCAAGGACGAGGTGATGAAAGTTCCGGACGGTAACAGACGCTATAGATTCTACGAGGTGGACACTGTTCAGGTCAAGGGTAAGGCGATCGGCAAAAAGATTTATTTCCCTCTTGATTTGGAAATGGAAGATTTGGACTATGGCCAACAGTTTACGGTGGAAAAGTTTGAAGAATTTGAAAAAGGTTTGAAAGCCTACTATGATGGTGACTGGAAGACGGCAAGAAGTCAGTTCAAAAAAAGTGGATTGCCTGTGGCTCAAGTTTTTCTGGAGCGTGTGGGACTTAAGAATGCGCCTCTTGATTGGAGTGGAATATGGACAATGCAAACGAAATAGAAAAAGAACAGCTGGATTCATCAAAAACGGAGTCCACCTTGAATACTGCGGATAACAGTGTAATAGAAGATTTGTTCACAAGCAATAAGGATTTGCCTCAGGATTATCCCTCCATAAAATCAGAGGAGAGTGTAAAAGTCGATGTCCCCAAAAATGTGGAGCAGGTTAAGACTGAACCTCCAAAGCAGGTTTCCCTAAAGACTGGGGACTTTGCAAAGATAGGTGACTACGGCAGAACCAAAATCAAAAACAGTATCCAGGATTTTTTGGAGGAGGAGTCAAAGAATCTTCCAGTGGAGTCTTCTGGGGCCAAGTATGATTTGGAGGAAGAATATTCATATACAAAATCAAATGGACTGAAAAACTCCATTCCTGTTTTGCTTTGGATGGTGGCTGCCTTTGCGTTTGTTTTTATTATGGCAGGAACGATTGTCCATATTGTGAACAAGCAGAACCAGAATATTGATGTGGAAGTTGAAAGCTTTGACAATCTTAATCTCTCCAATCTTTTGGACCTCATAAGCAGTACCCAGAATCAGATAAACGAAGAATCGGCAAATAAAAATCTTCTGGAAAGTCGATATGAAAAAATAGTAAAACAGGCTGAGGCTGAAAAAAAGTCTGCACTGGAGACCTTGGATTCCTTGAACATAATGGATGCTTCCGAAAAAAAGGATCGGCAGAAGGAAATACAGGATACCTATGATTCAGCCATGGAAGAAGCTAGGGATCTGAAAAATCAAATAGAAGAGTCCCAGAAAAAGATTGAGCTTTATCAGAATCAGTTGGCGCAGTACGATACCACAAAAGTCCAGCAGGCAAAAGCCCATCAGGAAGAAATGGACAGCGAAAAAAAATTGCATGCATTGGAGAAACAGCAGCTTACAAAAGATTTTGAAGGAAAAATCAGTGATCTTCAGCAGACCTTGGAAGATAGTCAGGCGGAGGCCATAAAAAAACAGGAAGAAATGGTCAACTATGTAAAAGATTTGTACGACCCAAGTTTTTCAAGCGACAACGATGCTTTGACTTTGGTTGAAAAGGTTGCCAATTCCTATTCAAAATTCTATACAGGTGGCTCCAATGCCCAGATTGATGAAAACGCTTCCGAGGAATTCAAGTCGGCCTTAAAACAACAGACCCAGTATTACAACGAGATTTCGTCTATCGGTGCCAGATTTGTGAGACTTCCCCAGAAAAATGCCATACCAAAGTTCGCCCAGACCATGCAGAAAATTGCCAACAATGCAGGAAATGAATTGGCTTTGGCTTCCATCAACGAAATCAACAAGCTTTTGGGAATTGAGTATGAATTGAGGGAACTGAACCAGAATCTTGAGAATGAAAAATCCCAGATGTCAAGCCAGATTGAAAGTCTGGAAGGCGAAAAGCAGTCTCTTATTGAACAGAACGATGCCTTGAATGAACAGAAGTCTGCTCTGGAAAATGAAAATCAGAATCTCATTGGGGCAAAGGAAAGTCTCTCCGCAGAAAACGCTGAACTTGTAGGTGAAAATACTCAACTTGGAGCTGAAAAGGAAAGTCTTTTGGCGGAAAAAAACTCCATGCTTGAAAAAATGGATGCCCTTGAAGCCGAAAAAGTGACTCTTGAAAGTGAAAAGTCTTCTATTATGGAGTCCCTGGAAAATGAACGTTCTTCCATGAGGGAAAGTCTTGAAGCCGAGAAACTTGCTTTTGAAGAATCATGGTACCAGGAAAAAAAGGACCTTATCAATGCCCGTGACACTGCCGAATCCAATCTGAAGCTTGCCAACGAAAATCTGGAGACTCTCGCTGCGGAAAAAAATGCTTTGATGCTTGCCAATGAAGAGCTTAATCAGCAATCGGAAAAATACAAAAACGATTATCTGAATATGGTTACCGAAAAAGAACTGTCTTCCGAGACGGAAAAGGGTTGGGAAGAGGAAAAGAAAAATTGGGATTCCGAAAGAAACGCCCTTGAAAATGAAAAAAAGTCCCTTGAATCGGAAAAACAGAATCTTGAAAACCAGAACGCTGAATTGGACGAGGCAAACAAAAATCTTGTAAGCCAGAACAGTCAGTACGCCCAGCTTCTCCAGACCGTCTGCGTTTCAAAAAATATTCAGGGGTTGGTTGCTGGAACGGTTAACAGTCGCAGGGTTTTGCTTTATGTAGAAAAATCCGCTTTCAATAATCTTGCCTCAAAGGCTGGTGGAGGAGCTTTGGTTCCGGTGGCTGTTATGAGGGATGGAAAAATCATAGCTGTGGGAAAAATCACAGTGGACAATGGTGTGGTCTACATGATCAAGGGCGGTGAAGAAGATTTGATGATGGTGGGATCATTGCTGAACTTTGAGGGAC
>JAZUEV010000582.1:0-7787 GCA_045640345.1 Treponema sp. | reverse complement strand
AGAGAAATTTTTTCAAAAAAATTGGACAGCGTTGTGATTGGAGAACTTGGAGACGGTACTGCAATTGGAAATGGTTTGGTCTGTGCCATCATGCATTTGGAATCATCCCGCTCCCAGAAAAAAAGTATTGTCCTTATTACCGACGGTGAAAACAACTCCGGTGTGGTTCATCCAAATACGGCAGCAAAACTTGCCCGCGAAAAAAACATTTCTCTCTATATACTTGGAATTGGAACAGGTGGGACAGTTCCTCTTGAATATGTGGACCCCTATACCAATCGTTTGTACCAAGGATTTTTGGACTCCAATTATGACACCACAGTTTTGGCAAAAGTCGCAGCCGAGGGAAATGGAAAATTTTTTGAAGTTGATTCCATAGGCTCTCTTTCCCAAGTTCTTGATTCGGTTGAAAGAAACGAAAGCATGGTTCAGACTTACCACATCAGAAACAACGACAAGGAATTCTATAGACATTTTGTTTTTATTGGAGCAGTCTTGTTGTTATTGGCTGTGTTTGTCCGTCGATTCTGTCTTAGGGAGATTTTATGAATTTTTCCATATCGCATCCAAAATATCTGTACGCACTTTTATTGCTTGTCCCATACATCGCCTATATGTTGACTCGCTATGCAAAGATTGTAAAAACCTTGGGCAAAGAAAAATCCCTTTCAAAAAATTTTTCAATGCTTGTCCGATATCGTTCATCATTTTTTGCAAGAACTTTTTTTAGAGTCCTGGCTTGGATAATGATAGTGGCAGTCTTGGCCGGTATATCCTGGGGAACAAAATTTGTGCCTGTACAAAAAAGTGGTCGTGCAGTGTCCATGGTTTTTGATATTTCCTACAGCATGGAAGCAAACGACGGTCCTCATGGAACAACCAGATTGGAAGCCGCCGGTGCCTATGCTGAACTTTTGTTGGAAAAAATTGGAAACACAGCTGTGTCCGTTGTTCTTGCAAAAGGTGACGGAGTTGTTGCAGTTCCTCAAACAGAAGACAAGGAAGCAGTTTTTTCTATTATAAACTCTCTTTCCCCACGACTTATGACATCAAAAGGAACCAGCTTGGGAAAAGGTGTGCAATGTGCCATATCTTCTTTCCCGTCCCAATCCTCTCAGGCAAGTTGCATTTGGCTTTTTACTGATGGAGAAGAAACTGATTCAACTTTGTCCGATGCCTTGATTTCTGCAGCAAAATTTGGAATACCTGTCACCATAATTGGATTTGGTCGTGACCAGGAAACAACTGTTTTGGCAGGAGATATGGAGACTGAAATAAAAACCAGACTTCACACTGACGAAATGATTGAGACGATTGAAAGTGTAAAACGAAAAGCCTTCAGTCAAAATGGAAGTAGACTTATGCCTGAACTTTCTTTTGTGGATTCTTCCGAAATGGGTTCCGCCAATAAAGTTCTTGCCAGCCTGAAAAAAAATAGCGATGGAAATCCTGGACTTCTGACCAGCGAATATGACGATGAAATGACTGTTGTTTATGAACTTCAAAATGTAAGTCGATACAATCTGTTTATTTTGTTGGCATTGATTTTTATTGCGGTCTCATTTATTTTTGGAGAATTGAATATTTCTGTCCACAAAAATCAGTTGAAAAAATCTGTCACATCTGCTTCCGCTTTGGGATTGATTTTTCTTCTGACATCTTGTTCCCCTCGCACTTTTGGTGATGGTGTAAAAATCCTTGAAGGTCGAATGGATTGGAACAGAAAAAATTATCAGGATGCGGTTGAAAAATTTTTGACTGTAAAAGAGGCTGCGGAGGATAGGGGAGAAATCTCTGTTCAACAGTATGCCCTTTATGATTTGGCGACCACATATCTAATGCAAAACGAAAATGATTTTGCCCAAAGTCGATATGAAGAAATAAATCCAAATGCACCTGAAGAAATCAAGTTTTCTGTTTTGTACAACAAAGGAATTATTGCCCATAGAAATGGTGATTATGATTCAGCTGTGGATTATTTTAAGCAGGCTCTCTTGGTAAAAAGTTCTGACATAAATGCAAAAATAAATCTGGAACTTTCATTAAGAG
Organism: Treponema sp.; assembly: GCA_045640345.1. Classification (GTDB taxonomy): domain Bacteria; phylum Spirochaetota; class Spirochaetia; order Treponematales; family Treponemataceae; genus Treponema_D. The sequence goes on along the minus strand of JAZUEV010000582.1, from coordinate 5,738 downwards.
AACAAGAGTCTCACTCAGGTGCAAAAGAACCGGAGATGACTCAAGTAAATCAGGATTCCAATTCTCAATCGGTTTTGGAAGATGCAATGTATGCAGTTATACGGGAGAATGAACAAAATCAATGGAAAAATCAACAACAAAAACCAGACGGCTCTGCATTGGATTATTAACCTTTCTTTTGCTTGAACTTGTTTCAATCTGTCTACCTCAAAAAATTTTTGCAGTTTCTTGGGAATATCTTCAAGGTTTGCGACTTAAGAAAACTGAAAAATATTTTTTTACCTCAATGGATTGCTCTTTTGCAGTCAACATCGAAAATGTGCCGCCTGAAAAAATTAGTGCCGCCATCAACGATTTGCCGCAGGGAGCGAGTTTTGTTTCATTGAGAAAAGAATTGTATGTCCCAACTTCTGGAGACGCAGAATCTTATGGAACAAAATTGATTATGACTTTCCGTTTTTCATCGGCTGGGGCTTATCAATTTAGGGCAGTTGATGTAAAGGTTGACACTTGGTATTCTCGCATTCCTTTTGAATCGGTTTATGTCTATGAAAATCCAAGCACCGTGCAACCAAAAATTTCTATCACTTTTTCCGATTCAAGATTTGCTTCCACTTCACGAACGTTAAATATGACCGTAGGACAGCATTTGAAATTTACATTGAACATTCGCTATGCGACTCAGGTTTATGATTTGTCTTGGTCATTGCCAGAAAATTCTTTGTTCCAGGAAATCGAAAGTTATGACATAACAAGACAGGCTGTGAACAATGATGAGTTTAATCCCAATTCAGTTCCAGTTGCGACTTTTGATTGGCAACCTTTGGTGGAGGGTGAATATCTTTTGCCGGAGTTCAATATGTCGGCCATGTCCTTTGGTGGTGTAAGACGAAATGCAATAGTCCCAAGTTATAAAATTATAGTCGGACCTGCGACTGTTAAAGAAAGTCCTAAAGATTCCGATGGGACTGGAATTTATATTAATGCCTTTGCCGATGTTGAATCAAAAACTGAAAATGTGCAAAAGACAAAAAAAGAAATTGACAGTATTGAAAATCTTTTGGAGCTGCATGAATCTGAACGATGGTCTATTCCAATTTTCTCCAGTGCACGAAAAGAAAGACTTGCTATTGAGGATGAAGCGGGATTGGATTCTTCTACATGGGAACCAAGCATACCACTTTTGATTGTCATTTGGTCTGTTGCTTTTGTGTTGATTTTGTTGACCGTTATTTTATTTATAATTCACAAAATTCCTGGCGCTGCAACTTGTTTGGCTGTTGGTGTAATTTTTGTGGGGCTTGGAGTTTTTTATACAAAATGGTCGCTGCAGAAAAATGCTTTGTACACTGGCGGGGACTTGGCACAAATTCCTGAATATGGTTCTGGAGCAGGTGTGTCTTTGCCAAAGGGGACTATGGTTCAGATTTTGAAAGAAACGAATCAATGGTCCTACATCAGAAGCAACGACACTTATGGTTGGGTCTTAAACGATAAACTTTTGGAAATTAACTAGTTTTTTAGAGATGCACTTGATTTGGAAAACTTAGGTTAGTACTGTTAAAAAAATTGGAGGTTTGCTATGGATTTTGGTGATATTTTGTCTCAGTGGGATTCGATGGAAAAAGAAAAGTCCAAGCCTAAAAAGGGACCACAAAAATCAAATAAAAAAGCAAATGCTCCGACAAAAGAAGAAAAACTTTTGAAATCCATGGGATATCGTTTGGAACAGCAGATGGAAGAAGATAACAATCGTCGGGCAAATCCAATTGATGTTTGGCTTAATCGTCACGGCACTGTTGATAAAGACAAGATTGTTGATGAAGCAGAGACCGAAGTAAAACTCCACAACAGAGAATATCTAAAAAAACTTGCTCCTGAAGCGACAATCGATTTGCATGGTCTAAAAAAAGATGAGGCTTGGGCAAGGTTGGAAGGTTTTGTCGCTGATTCGATTCGCCGTGGATTTAGAAAAATAATGATCGTTCATGGAAAGGGATTGCACAGTAATGGAAGCGATCCAGTGCTTGGACCAATGGTCAGACAGTTTATCGAACAAAACAAAAGACTTGGCACATCAGGTCATCCGGATAGAAACAACGGAGGCAACGGCGCTACCTGGGTTTTGATAAAAGAATAAGTGCATCTCTGAAAAGTATTTATTAGCGGTGTCCATATTTTTAAATTTTTTTTCGAGCCTGTGGTGTGGAAGTTTTTGCCTACAGTGTGGGAGTTTTTGCCTACAATGTGAAGGATTTTTGCCTACAGTGTGGAAGTTCTTTGCCTACAGTGCGGAGGTTCTTTGCCTACAGTGTGGAGGTTGAGCCTGTCGAAACCTCTAAAAATTTGGTTCTATCCAAAAAAATCAAATCGCAAATTGATGATGGCTACGACAGGTTTTGTGATGATGAACTCGCACTTGTTGTGTGGAAATCCACATTTTTTTATCGACCAATTTTAGTCTAATGTTATATTGAAAAATCTCTCCGCATTTTTGTAGGCAATCAATTCTTTTTCTTCATCGGTGATTGGGAGGGACATAAATTTTTCAATTTCTTCTGCTGAATCCCAAAGTGGAAAATCTGTTCCAAAAAAGATTTTTTCTGCACCGTAAGTGTGAATCATGTCGGCAGTTTTTTTTGGTCCCAAATAATACATGGAACTGGACATATCAAAATGACATTTTGCATCTTTCATAATTTCTTTTGCCTCATCAAAAATTTGCCATCCACCAAAATGTGCTGCAACGATATTTAAATTAGGAAACTCCTCCAAAATTTTTATAACTCTTTTTGGATGGGACAAATCTGAACGAGGGTCGCCGCAGTGAAAAAGAATTGGAAATCTAATTTGTTGAGCAGCGTCATAAAAATCAAAAAGTCTTTTATCATCAATGGCAAAATCCTGTTGGTCGGGATGCATTTTAATTCCTCTCAAACCTGAATCGACAATAAATTTTAATTCATCCACAATATTTTCTTGACCGGCATGGACGGTTCCAAATGTGATATATTCGTCATGCTCGTTGTTTTCATTAATCGCAAACTGATTTATTTTTCTCACTTGGTCAGAACGGGTTGCAACAGGAAGAACAACAAATTTTGAAATCCTTGCCGCTTGTCCAAAAATCAAAAGATTCTCTGAAATGCCAGGCCAGTCGGCTTTTAAATCGTAAAAAGAGCGAAGATAATTTGTTGCCTTTACAGCAATTTTTTCTGGATAAATGTGTGTGTGAAAATCAATAAACTTCATGAAAAAATTACTCCTTTTAAATTTGTCCCTTTTGAAATTATAAAGATATTGGAAAGAAAATACAAGAAAAAAATAAGGTTTAAGGATTGATTCAAATGTCTCGTCATGCTGAATTTACTTCGACATCTAATAAAAGAAAAGTCATTTCGACTGGAGGAGGTGAAACTGACGTAATGGAGAAATCTAAAAAAACGATGGACGTTACTGAGATTTCTCCACGCGCGTTGCTTGGTCGAAATGACATGGCCAGTCCCACTTGGTTGTTTTTGGGATTCCGAATGGACACTATGGTTTGCGTCTTTTACCAATTCGTTTTTATTGAACAACCAATTGTCATGGCGATTCTTGGCATGGGGTATGATTCTACTGATTCATAATCTTGACACAAAATATTGTCCAATTTTAAATATGGTGTGGCGACAGGAAATCCCGTGTAAGTTGCTGAGGCGTTCAACAAAACGTAAGGATTTAAAAATCTTGTGTTCAAATTTGAAACATATCTTATGCCTGTGTAGGAAGCGTCAACAATAAATTTCCATGCATCCAAATTTATTCCAACTATTAAAGCTGCGACAAAATCTGGTGTCCACATTATTTTTTTTCCATAAGTCAATGAGTTGTTTTTGTTCATCAAACTTGTGTACAAATATTCGCAGTTGAATTTTATTTCAAGCAAATCATCAAAGAATTTTTTTTCAAAATCAAAATCAAATCCTAAATAAAAAGCAGACGCAATATTTTCTGGTTGAAAAGTTCCTCCACTTGATGCCCACTGAATTTTGTTTTTATAGTAATTAGAAAAAATGCAAATGGAAAAAGGAAGAAAGTCTAAAAATGAATTAAAAGCAATCTCTCCACCAAAACCGTCTTCAGGCAAAAGATTTGGATTTCCATGTGCTCCACTTCCATTCCAATATAAATCATCCATGTTTGGAAATTGAATCATTCGATAGAAGTCAAAAATAAATTCACCAAAAATAAATTTTTTATTCACACCAATTTTTGGAACGAAGGCAAAATTGTTTCCCTGAAATTTAAAAGACAAAGGCACTGTCAAAGCCCAGTCGTAATCAAAATAAATTTTTGAATTAGATTTTACAACAAAAGAAAATTGATTGTGTTTCCCGTCGTCGCTTGAATCAAGAAAAACACCGTCAAAAGTAAAACCGATGTTCTCGTTAAAATAATCGTTTCCAAAAAAACTTAAATATGAAGTGTATGTCAAAGTGTTTACAAAATGAGAAGAGTTTTCGCTTGGGGATTTATAAAACCTAACGTTGGATAAAAATCCTAGATTGTTTTCCCATGAAAAAATATTTTTTATATTGGGGATTGTAAAATTAAAAATAAATCTATTGTCGTAATCTTTTTGAAGTCCTGGAGTGGTTGAATTTTCTGGGCCAGGACAATTTTTGTTGCCTGCATAAATATTGTCGCTGATTGAAAAGAACATTCCGCTATCGAAAAAATGTGAAATAGAAAGTCCCACCGTGGAATCCCAGACAGAAGAATTTTCTCTTTGCGTGATTTTATTTTTGTAGTTATTAAATAGATACATGTTTTTTGCTGCAACAAAATTTCCGTTTACAGAAAAAAAAGTTTTGTTGTCAAAAATTGGTGAAGAAAATCCAAGGGACTGATGAATTGAATCAACAAAAAAATTTGTATTAAAAAAAGTTTTTATACTTGTATCAGAATTAAATTCTTTTTGTCCAATATTTTTTTTTGTAGTGATATAAATTGTCCCACCGACTGCACCTTCGTCGCTTACTCCTTCAGAAAATCCTCCTTTGATTATTTCAATTTTTTCAATTTGATTTAAACTTATTGCCGAAAAATCAAAAGTTCCATATTGGGCGTTGTTTACACAGATTCCATCAATTACAACACGGACGGTTTCATCTGTAAATCCTCGGACACTTGGTTTTGATTCCAATCCATAAGCTCCGTAATTTAAAATCTGGACTCCCTTGTTTTGCAAAAGTGTGCAAAGATTTTCTCCATGGGATTTTTCAATTTCATCTTGGTTGATAACGATTTTTTGTTCTGCCACTGGTTCTTTGATTTTTGGAGCCGTAACTTGAATGACATAATCGTCGTCAGAATCTTCTGCAAAAATAAAATTCGGAATTATAAAAAAAGTTGCAACAATAAAAGTTGTGAAAATAAATTTGTTTTTCTTCATAGCGTTTGCGAGTTATAAGGACATGTCAGTTTTAAAAGTTTTGTCATGCTGAACTTGATCAAACATCTCTTAATCAACAGTCATACTTGGTTGATTTTGAGATTCTGAAATAAATTCAGAATGACGTTTGGCAATTGTAATCCGTCATGCTGAACTTGATTCAGCATCTCTTAATCAACAGTCATACTTTGTTGATTTTGAGATTCTGAAATAAATTCAGAATGACGTTTGGCAATGGTAATCCGTCATGCTGAACTTTATCAAACATCTCTTAATCAACAGTCATACTTGGTTGATTTTG
>JAZUEV010000581.1:0-1565 GCA_045640345.1 Treponema sp. | reverse complement strand
AGACCACGGTTCATTCTACAGTGCCGATGGAATCATTGTTATCCGCAAGGGTGCGACTATTCCTTCAGGAACGATCATCTAATCTCTATTCCATTTTCAGGTGCATATCGAAGGTATGTGCCGTTTGAATGTGGCCTGTTGACCCCGATTGTTTTTTCAGTCGGGGTTTTGTTGTGCAAAAATATTTATCTTTGATTCGCTCCGATGGGGTTCATTAATTCTTCCGACTGGTTAGTTCATTCGATGCTGCGTCGTGAATACAAAAACCGTAGTTGGTGGCCTTGCAATTTCAAGGCTTTAAACTCGACAGGCATCTTTAGAGACTCCATTTGCAGATAAGGTCGTAGTATTCCACCGCCTGCTTTGTTTTGTCCGTGGCGATTTTTAAAAGTACGTCATTGCCTTGGTATTTGTCCGGGTGGTAATATTTGATTTTTTCTTTATAGGCTTTCTTGATTTCTTCCATCGATGAGTCAGGCGATAAATTAAAAAATCTAAAGGCCCTCTCAATTTCAGGGGACAGCTTTTTTTGTGGCGAAAAATTCTTGTTTAAATTGTCTGGACTAAAGTTGAGACCTTCTCCCCCGTGATAGATTGTTCCATTCTGCAGGGGTCTTTCATATTCCAAATGGGAGGACCTGTTTTTTAGTATGGGGCTTTCATTGAACTCGTTGCCTTTTGGTGTAGGATTTGGAGAACTTTGGGACTGACTTTTGTGGAAATCGCTTTTCGATTGATTTTGGACATCCTCTGTTTTGATGAAAACAATCTCCCCGTTATCCAATGTCTGTTTCAGTAGATCCCCAAGCCTTTGGTAAAAATCCATTATTTCTCCTCTTCGTCCTCCATGCCCCATTCTGAAAGACGTCTCTGCAAAGTTTTTCGACCTATGCCCAAAATTTCTGCGGTCTTGCTCCTGTTGTTCTTGTTGGCGGCAAGATTTTCCTGTATGATGATTTTTTCAGCTTCGTCCAATGAAATTCCCATGGGAACTGATATGGATTCGTTGGATGAATACTCCCTGATGCTTGGGGGAAGGTCCTCCAATGTTATTTGCTCTCCGCTACACATAACAACAGCGCTTTCCATACAGTTACGGAGTTCTCGAATATTTCCGGGCCAATTATATTTAAACATAGCAGCCTTTGCCCTATTGTCAACCGATTTTATATTTTTTCCGTTTTCCTCATTGAATTCTTCAAGGAAACTTGAAATCAGTAGCGGGATGTCATCTTTTCTGTCCCTCAGTGGTGGAACCTCAATGTGTATGACGTTCAGTCTGTAGTAAAGGTCTTCCCTGAATCTACCGGCGGCGACCTCTTCTTCCAGATTCCTGTTTGTCGCTGCTATGATTCTTACATCCACGCTGATGGTCTGTTCTCCACCTACCCGCTCAAATTTCTTTTCCTGAAGCACCCGAAGAATTTTTATCTGCACGCTTTGGTTGATTTCTCCGATCTCGTCCAAAAAGATGCTTCCTCCATGGGCAAGTTCGAATCGACCTTTCTGGAGTCTCTCGGCACCTGTGAAAGCCCCTTTTTCGTGTCCAAAAAGTTCACTTTCCA
>JAZUEV010000580.1:0-7674 GCA_045640345.1 Treponema sp. | reverse complement strand
TTAGCCTTCGGCGGCGACCCACAGCATCTCGTTAAAGCAATATCATATAAAGAGTTAGAGATTCCGAATCAAGTTCGAAATGACACTATGCGCCAAACTTATTGGACATCCCGTGACAATTTTTATACTTTTTTCAGTGCCCTCTATTTTTCCCTATAAATAATTTCAACTTTCCTTTTTTGTATAAATATTGACAAATTCACATCGTTTTTGCATAATTAAACCATTATGTTGAATCCTTTAGCTCAAGAATTAAATGAAATCCTCAAGGACACCACACCAGGAGCCCTTCTGTCTGATGTTGGAACAAGACTTTACTTCCCAAAGGGAATCATCGCCCAGAGTGGAGAAGCAAAGCAACTTGGTAAAACTGCCAACGGTACAATAGGTATGACTGTTATCAATGGAACCCCTGTGGCTCTTCCAGTCGTCAAGGAACAGGTGCCAGGTCTTACAGATCGTGAACTTGTTGCCTATGCACCAACCGCTGGATTCCCAGAACTCCGTGAAATGTGGAAGCAGGACTTGATTAAGAAAAATCCTTTGCTGAAGGACAAATCTTTTTCACTTCCAGTTTTGGTTCCAGGTTTGACAGCAGGTATCTCTTATCTTTCAGACCTTTTCTTGGATGAATCAAAACCATTGGTTGCAGCAGACCCTTCTTGGGATAACTATGTTTTGATTGCATCAGCAAGACGCAACGCTCAGTTCATCCAGTTCCCAATGTTCGATGGCGACCACATGAATATTGCAGCATTGGAAAAAACTTTGACAGAGCAGGCAAAATCTGGTTCAGTCCGTGTACTTTTGAATTTCCCACAGAATCCATCTGGATACAGCCCAACAGTTGATGAAGCAAAACAGTTGGTAGCAATGGTAAAGAAACTTGCCGACAACGGAACAAAGGTCATGGTCTGGTGTGACGATGCATACTTCGGTCTTGCATACGAAGAAAATGTTGAAAAACAGTCTCTCTTCGCCTATCTTTGTGACCTCCATCCAAATGTTTTGGCAGCAAAAATCGACGGACCTACAAAGGAAGACTTCGCATGGGGATTCCGCAGTGGATTTATCACCTTTGGTTGCAAGGGAATGACAGATGTCCAGTACGATGCTTTGGTTAAAAAATTGATGGCAGCCATCCGTTCATCCGTTTCTTGTTCATCAACTCCACCACAGACACTTTTGATGAAGGCATTCAAAAATCCTCAGATGGATGTACAGAAGAATGAATTCAGAAAAGTTTTGGAAGCACGCTACAAGGCAGTCAAAACATTTGTCGATACACACAAAAGCGACAACCTTCAGCCACTTCCATTCAACTCTGGTTACTTCATGTCCTTCCATTTGGATAAAATTGATGCAGAACAGTTGCGTCAGAAGTTGCTAAAAGATAGCGGAATTGGTACAATATCAATCGACAGTCACACATTGCGCGTGGCTTTCTCATCTCTTGAAGAGGATAAGATTAATATTGTCTATGAAGCTATTTACAAAACTGCTGACCAAATGGCCAACAGCTAAAACAAATAAAACAGTCGGCAGAACCATTTTTATTTCAACCGTGGCTCTGCTGGCTACATCTTTTATCTCATGTGAAAAAAAGACTCCTATCGTTATTATCTGGACAGACAAACAAGAAATTGCCCAGTACACGGAGTATTTCAATGCGACCCATTCATCTGTAAAAGCAGTTGCGGTCTATAAAGAAAATCCAGAAAAATCGCTGCCTCCAATCAAAAAAGAAATTCAACCTGATTTGGTCATCGGTCCATGGCTCAAGGGTGCTAATACTCGAAAATACTTTGCCCCTCTGGATTATCTGTTCAAGGAAAGTTCTGACTTTGAAAACCAGTTCTATCCTCAGCTTTTGGACTACGGTCGCCTGAACAACAAGCAGTATCTCATCCCCCTAAGTTTTAATCTGCCGATGATGATTTTTGCGGAACAAAACGAATCTTTGGTTGAAAACGAACATACTATCAATCTGGAAGACCTGAAAAATGCTTCATCCCGATTCAACTCCATGGACAAGGATGGAAATTATACAGCCATGGGTTACGCTCCAAGTTGGGACAAAGATTTCTTGTATGAATCAACAAAAATTTTTGGAACTGGTTATCAGGAAAAGGGGTTGATTTTTTCTTGGAACGAACACGCTTTGGATGAAACTGTTGAATTTATGCGCAACTGGACTTTGGAAAACAACAAAGATTCAGAAACGGAAAACAATTTTGAATTCAAATATCAACATCTGCAAAAAAATAAACAGATTTCTTCAGGTCGATGTGCCTTTGCATTTACCAACAGCAATGAATTTTTCAATCTCTCAACAGAACAGACCTTGGGACTGACTTTCCGTTGGCTTGTGGATAATAATGAAAAAATCCAAGTGCAGGACGATATAATCACTTTGGGGATGTATAAAAAATCAAAGAACAAAAAAGCGGCCGAAGAATTTATCAAGTGGCTTTATACCGAACAGACCCAGGCTGATTTAATGCACAAAGTCAACACCGCAAATCTGGACACAAACAATTATGGTTTGGCAGGTGGATTTTCTGCTATAAAAAATGTCAACACAAATGTTTTTCCTTCCCACTACAGAAGTTTGTTGGGAAATCTTCCAGCGGAACAAAGTTTGGCAGTACCAAATATTTTGCCTTCACAATGGTTGACCCTAAAGGAAATGACCGTTGATCCATATCTAAAATCCGCAACAAACACCTCTGTTGATTTAAAATCCGAAGATTTTGTATCCATGGAAGAATTGGTCGAAAACAGCAAAAAATTCGCTTATTGATAGGAGTCTTTAAAACTGACAATTTTTAGAGATGTCCTGATGATAGACTTGAGTAAAGTGTAGGTTCATCGAGAAATCCACTAAAAATTTCTCCCCTACACTTATTGCAATTGAATCCCCTCCTATTTTGTGATATAATGTTCTATCAACTTTTTTTGGGAGAATGTGTGATGATTAAAATTCAAAAAGCAAGTGAAGTAGAAAAGGAATTTTTCGTTGGTCGTGATTTTGGACCTGGAATTGATACTGTCCGAAATGTTTTGAACGATGTTAGAACCAATGGCGATTCTTCCCTCCATCACTACACAGCCCAATTCGATGTGTCCGACCCTGCAAATTTTGAAATCCCTATGGAGACTTTGAAAGCTGCTGCGGAAAAAATGCAGAAAGAAAATCCAACCCTTTACGAGTCTCTTAAATATTCAAAAGATTTGGCATTGAAATTTGCCACAAAACAGAAAGAGTCTTTTGATGATTTTGAAGTCGAACTTGAGGAAGGACTTTTTACGGGTCAAAAAAATATAGCAGTCGATAGAGCAGGAGTTTATGTCCCAGCCGGTAGATTTCCATTGGTCAGCACAGTGGTTATGACCGTTGTTCCAGCAGTGGCAGCGGGAGTTAAAGAAATTATCCTCTGTACACCACCAAGAGTCCATCCCGATGATAAAGCGTCTGCCGATAAAATGGGACTTGGAGTTCCAACCAAGCCTTTTGTAGGTGGAAAACCTTATGCAGATGAAAACATCATGGCGGCGGCATACATTTGTGGAGTGACAAAAGCCTTTGCATGTGGTGGAAGTCAGGCGATTGGAGCATTGGCATTTGGTACCCAGACTATTCCTCAAGTGGATGTAATCGTAGGTCCAGGAAACAAATTCGTGGCGGAAGCAAAAAAGCTTGTCTATGGAACTGTTGGTATTGATATGGTGGCAGGTCCTACAGAAGTGTTCATCATTGCAGATTCAAGTGCAAATCCAGAATGGGTGGCAGCAGATTTGTTGGCTCAAGCGGAACATGATATAGTCGCTCAACCAGTCATGGCAACCAATGACCCAGATTTGGCAAAAAAAGTGTCCAACGAAATCGAAAAACAACTTTTGACATTGCCTACAGCAGCAGTTGCACGACAGAGTATTGATAATTATGGTCGAATCATTTTGGTTGACAATCTGGAACAGGCAGCGGAGTTTGCAAATAAAAAAGCTCCTGAACACTTGGAACTTGCCATGGACGCAGGAGACTCTCGCAATAAAATCCAGACTTTGGTCCACAACTATGGATCACTGTTCATCGGTCATGGTGCAGCAGAAGTCTTTGGTGATTATGCAGCCGGTCTGAACCACACATTGCCAACATCTGGTAGTGCAAGATTTACAGGTGGACTTTCCGTTCGTGTATTCCTCAAGACTGTCACAACTTTAAGGGTCGATGAAAATGGCAGCGGTGTTAAAAAGTCAGCAACATCAGCAGGATTTTTGGGAGACGCAGAAGGTTTGGCAGCACACGCAAAAGCAGCAAGACTGAGATTAGGGAATATCTAGAATTTCAGTTTCAAAGGTCCCAATTAAAAAGCCAAATCCATAGGAGATAAAAATGAGAGTATGTAAACTTGGTGAAGAAGTTTTAAGACAGAAATGCGAAGAAGTTAAACCAGAAGAGATAAACGAAGAATTCCGCAGTCTTTTGAACGAAATGTTTGAGACTATGATTTCCACAAATGGAGTTGGTTTGGCAGCCCCTCAAGTTGGAATCGCAAAAAGATTTTTCGTAGTCATTGCAGATGATGATGTAAGACGAGTTTTTATCAATCCTGTAATCACAAAAACATCCGATGATTTGGTGGATTACGAAGAAGGATGTCTTTCCATCCCTGGATTTTATGAAAATATCAAGCGTCCATCAAAAGTATCCATCTCCGCAATAAACGAGAATGGAAAAAAATTTACCATCGAAGAAGCAGAAGGACTTTTGGCAAGAGTCATCCAGCATGAAAATGACCATCTCGATGGAATAATGTACATTGACCGAGGAGATCCAGCATTCAAGGAAGATGTAACTAACCAAATGAAAAAACGTGCTGAGCGTGCCGCAAAAAAAGCAGAAGAAAAAGCAAAAAAACAGGCAAGCATAGCAGCTAAAATCGCCGCAAAAAAGGCAAAGAAAAACGGAAACTAAAAAATGCTAAGAGTTTTGTACGCCGGAAGTCCAGCAGCCTCATCCAGAGCTTTGGAACTGATTTTGAAAGACAGCTATATGTCTTCATCAATTCCGGAAGAACACTACAAGATTGTGGGTGTCCTAACGAATCCACCTTCCATGCAGGGACGACACAAGGATTTGATTCCGACAGACGTGGCTCATTATACCCAGATTTGGAACGAAGCCCGTGATGATGGAATCACTATCCTGACCCCCGAACATTTGAAGCAGGAAGAAAGAGACCAGATTGAAGCGCTGCATCCAGATTTGTTCGTCTGTTTTGCTTACGGACACATTCTTGGACCAAAATTTTTCTCGCTATTCAAATATGGTGGAATAAATCTCCATCCATCCCTTTTGCCAAAATATCGTGGTGCTACACCGGTAAACCAAGCTATCCTTAATTGCGACAGTGAAACTGGAATCACCATTCAAAAAATGGCATTGGGAATCGACGAGGGTGATATTTTAAGTCAACAAAAATGGACTCTCACAGGAACAGAAACTGCCGAGACTCTCCTAAAAGAAGTCGCCCTTCATGGAGCCATCTCAATCACCAATATTTTGAGATACATTGCAAAACACAAAGAATTACCTCACAGTGTTCCTCAGCATGGTGAAGCAAGTTATTGTTCAATCATCAAAAAAGAGGACGGCCGAATCAACTGGAAAGAAAGTGCGGAACAGATTGATGCAAAAATCCGTGCCTACACTCCTTGGCCTGGATGTTTTACGACTTGCAATGGACAGACTTTACGAATCATAAAAGCAAGGGACGCTGAAAAAGTTGCATTTCAGGACAACTCCATTCCAAAAGATACTGGAGCAGTTCCAGGGACTGTCTTGGATTTCAATAAAAAACGAGGAATCCTTATCCAAACGGGAGATGGAGTACTTATTGCAACGGAACTTCAGTGGCAGGCAAAAAAAGCTATGGACTATAAGTCCTTTATGAACGGAAGTCGCAATTTTATTGGATCGATTTTGGAATAACGGCATTTCGTAAATAGCCACAGAAATTCGATAAATGGATTTCCAAGGAATTTTAAAGATAGCCTAAAACTTATGGATTAAAATCTTGAAAAATAGTAGGATAGAAGCATGAGTGACGAAACAATTGTTAATGAAAAGAAAGCAGAATCCGTGAATCAAAAAAAGGATTCCAAGAAAAAAACAAAGTTCGGTACATCTTTTAGTGATTTGCTGGAAAACTTTGGTAAAGGTGGATGGGTTCTCTTTTTGACCATGTTGCTGACCTTATTGGTTATGGTTGGAACTTGTTTGGCGGTATTCTTTGCATCTGTTAAAGGTGAAGAACAAGTCATGGTTCCAAATGTGATTGGAAAAACTTTGACCAATGCACTTTTTGATATGCAGAAAAAAGAGCTTTATCCAAGAATTGCTTTGAAATATTCAGAATTGCCTGGCGATGAGGGAACTATTCTTGCTCAGGATCCAGCACCTGGTTCAATTGTAAAGGCATATCGAAGAATCGATTTGACTGTTAGCCGTGGTGTAGCTTTTGATACAATGGAAAATTATGTGGGTAAAAACATTGATGAAGTCCAGACAAGATTGAAGACTTTGTTTGCGGACACACCGTCCATTGAATTTGCACCACTCATCTACCAAAAGAGCACATCTCCTGCGGGAACTATTCTGTCACAGTATCCACCAGAGGGAACTGATTTGGAACATCTGAAGATTTATTTTGTTGTAAGCACAAGCAACAATACAATCACTACAAAAGTTCCAAACATCAAGGGCATGAGTATTCAGCAGGTTTATGCTCAGATGGAAAAATATCCTGTGGTGTTTGATTTCTCAGCAAATGTTTCTGACAGTACGGACACAGTTGCAACAGTCACAAGTATGCAGGATGTTGGAGAGTCAGTTGAAGAATTCTCTCGCATAAAAGCAGAATTTGTTTTGCCAGCCAACGACCCTGATGGAAATACGGTCTATGGTATCTACAAATACAACTTGCCAAAATATCCATATCCTTTGAATGTGATGGTGGAATGTTCAGACAGTGAAGGAAACATTACCAAGCTTGTTGAATTTATCCACACAGGTGATGAATTAACCGTTCCTTACATGATTAAACGAAATTCAGTTTTGACTTTGTATGTAAACGGTCAGCAAGTTACAAGCCAGATTATCCAATAAAATCTATGGAGGCTGCCTAATAGTTCTGTCATGCCGAACTTGATTCAACATCTCTTACCAATCAATAGTCACACTTGGCTGGTTTTGAGATTCCAAAATAAATTCGGAATGACATTATGAACTGTATTTTTGGGTCAGCCTCTTTTTTTATCTCAACTAATTTTTATTCCAAAGAAAATTCCATTGTAAAAACTATTTCAAATGTTTCCAAATCTTCTGGCAAAGGTTTAAATGGAGCTGATTTTTTTACAGCAGTCAAAGCAGCGTTGTTTAGTTTTTCAAATTCGCAAGCTGAAAAAACTTCGTTCAAAATAAGTCCACCATTTTTGTCCAAGACCAATTTGATTTTTACATTTCCAGTTTCTCCATTGGACCTACATGACAAAGGATAATTTTTTTTACCTGCGATTTTTTCCAGAACATATTTTCTGTATTCATCGATTTTTGATTTGTCAATTTTTTGTGGATTTTGATTTTCATTTCCATCATCTTCCGAAAAACCT
>JAZUEV010000579.1:0-1659 GCA_045640345.1 Treponema sp. | reverse complement strand
GTTAATGATTATTTAATAGATGTTAAATCATTTAATCGTTTAATCATTTAATCGTTTAATGAGTATTAACAAAATGTTAAATGGTTGTTAAATATTGGTTTAATGAAAAACGACCTTTGAGAATTGGTTTTGGCGGACTTTTTTTATAAAAATGTGTTGCAGTTCGACAAAGGACAAGGGGGCTTCAAAATCAATCCTCGTGGCTCTGAATGGATTTTCAAAAATTAACAAAATTCTTCTATTATAGGGTGCAAATTTTTATTTTTTTCTTTGTTTTTATTTAAAAATGTGTTATAATTATTAGTATGAAACGTCGTGTTCAGAAGGGAATCAATCTTACAACTATTTTTACAGTGTTTCTTGTTTCGCTTGTTGCAATTTTTGTTACACTGGAGTTTGTTTCCAATAGGATTAATAAGCAATATATCTCTGTACAGTCGTCCATTGATTCATATATAATTTGTGAGAAGGCGTCCCAGACTATTAAGGATGTGGCCAACTATTTGACCGACAAGGCCCAGCTTTTCATAATGAACCATGAAGTAAAATATGTGGATGAATATATCGAAGAGAAATTCGTGACAAAGCGAAGGGAGGCTGCCGTTCAGGATCTGCTTGATATGACCAGTCCCACCGATATTACATACCGTCGTATCCAGATTGCAATGGAACAGTCGGAAAGTCTTTCGAAGATGGAAATGTATGCTATGGCTTTGGCTTACGAGGCTATGGGTGTAAAAGATTTGCCGATTCAGTTTGCTGGTATTTCTGTGGACCGCAATAATAATCTGGTTGCAGATGAAAAGCAGAAAACCGCTGAGCAGGCTATATTTGGGGATGGATACAGTATCTCTAAGCTTCGTGTGAATGAAAATTGTGCTTCGACTATTTCAGATATAGAAAACAATATCCAGAGGCAACTTCAGGACAATTCTGAAAGATTGAGCAGTTTTCTCCATATCGTTAATACGATTCAGCTTGTGCTTTTGGTTTTGACTGTGGTTTTCTTTGTGTTGATCGCTTTTTTGGTTCTCATGCCGCTGAGAAGTTTTGTGTCATCCATCAGAAGCGACGGAAGATTGGAGGTTGTTGGTTCCAGGGAATTTAGATTTTTGGCTGAAACATACAACGATGTCCATGAATTTGATGCTTTGACAAATATCTTGAATAGACGAGCTTTTGAGGAACTTTGCCAAAAGTCGGAAGAATCTAAGGATGTTTTGGCTTTGATTTTTGTGGATTTGGACAATTTCAAGGGAATCAACGATACCTTGGGACACGCAAAAGGGGACTTGGTTTTGAAAAATGTCGCCTCCAATTTGAAAGCAGTGTTCAGAAAAAAGGACTATGTATTTAGAATCGGTGGCGATGAATTTGCTGTGATATGTCCTGGATTGACAAAGGAAAATGAAGATACGGTTATTGAAAAAATCAATATACTGAACAATTATATTGCAAAGATTGATATGGACTATTATGTGTCAGTAAGTGCCGGTATGGCTTTTTCAACCAATGGATACAGCAAGACACTTTACGAAAATGCTGACAAGGCTCTTTATAAGACCAAGGAAAATGGAAAGCGTGGTATCTCTGTGTGGGACCAGGTTCTGTAGAATCCTTAATTGTTTTGTCAAAATTGAAAAGGAAGTTTCTAAAATT
>JAZUEV010000578.1:0-1993 GCA_045640345.1 Treponema sp. | reverse complement strand
TGGTCTGACTTTTGACTTAAGTTGAACCGTTAATCATGCCTGTCATGCTGAATTCATTTCAGCAGCTCAAAAAATGGTCTGACTTTTGACTTAAGTTGAACCGTTAATCATGCCTGTCATGCTGAATTCATTTCAGCATCTCAAAAATGTGGTCTGATTTGTTTTTGATGTTCCGACAAGGTTCAGCCATCAGTAATCTTTGCGATTCTCAAATTTTCTCTTGACTAAAGATCTGATTTTTGATATTCTATAAATATATGGGGGTGTAGCTCACCTGGCTAGAGCGCTTGCATGGCATGCAAGAGGTAACCGGTTCAAGTCCGGTCATCTCCACTAGGAGCCTGATGTTTATTGCATCGGGCTTTTTTTATAATACTTATGTTTCATCCCTTGGTTTTGCGTAAAATCAATTTTTTTTAGGAGATACCAATGTATAAGGAAATTAGACCAGAACAGATTTCAGATAATGCGATTAAGTTAATAAGCAAGGATTGGATGTTGGTGTCCGCTTGTACAAAATCCTACGACGATGAGGGAAACATTATAACCGGTCGTGCAAATACCATGACTGCCAGTTGGGGCGGATTGGGAGAACTTTGGAATAAACCTGTGGCAACCATCTATCTTAGGCCTCAGCGTTTTACAAAGGAATTGATTGACGCTACCGACACTTTTTCATTGAGCATCCTTCCTGAGAAATTTAGAAACGCCTTGAACTATTGTGGCAGTCACTCTGGTCGTGATGAAGACAAATTCCGTGCCTCAAAATTGGATGTCCAATATATGAACGGAACCCCTTGGATCAAGCAGGCTAGATTGGTTTTGTTCTGTCGTAAACTTTATGCCCAGGAATTCGACCCAAACTGTTTTGTGGAAGAAAAGATGCTTAAACAGAATTACAAGAAAGATGACTTCCACACCATGTATATTGGAGAAATCATCAAGGTGATAGAAGAAAAAAATAAGTGAGGCTTTTAAGGTTACTGATCTTGGGAATGCCCGATATTTTCTGGAGAGAAAAGGGGAGTGGCTTTTTTAGGGGATAACTTTGGACGAAAAAGAAATCAAAAGATGGAGAGTCGTGGCGATTCTTGGAACCGTTTTTATGGCTCTCTGTTTGGCTGTAAGCATTGTGCAATTTGTCGCAAAAGGTGGAAATCATAATCAATCTGTTTTTCGCTACATTGCAATAATCATTAATGCTATTGCTTTTTTAGGATTTTTTACTCAAATTTTTGCGCCTGGTAATTTTTGGTTGCTGGCATCTGTTTTTTACATTTACGGTATTGGAAATTTCCTTGACCATGGAAATATTTTAGGCGGATTGTGCATTATTATTTCCATCTTTTTTTTGACGAAACTGGGATTTTTTTATAAGCACAAGGTTTTGAAAGGCATTCTGTTTTTGGTTTTGCCTGTTGCTGGAGTGGTCAGCCAGATTTTTATTGTGGATTATGTCTTTTTTTTGGTTACCGTGTTTCATTTTTTGGGACTTTTGTTTTTGGAAAAAGTTTTCCATACTCTTTTTTATGAAAAAATGAAAGCGGGTCTGAATCATAACGAAAGAATGGAACTTTCTCAGGACCTTTGCACTGAAGATGAACTGAAGATTTTGACCATGCTGGCTGAAGGAAACAAATATTCCCAGATTGCAAAACAGTTTAATATTTCCGAAAGCAAATTAAAGCAACGACTTTTGGAACTGTACAGAATCTTGGGTGTAAAATCAAAGACGGAATTCCTTACAGAGTATCATGGTTGCGTCTTTTCTCATAAAAACTGATTCGGTGATGAATGAATTTGTTTAAGCGGTGGTTGAGTTTGTCGAAACTAACGCAAATAACAGTTGTTTTTGTAAAACTAAGGTCAAGTTGGTGACATTAGAAAACATAAGCGTTAAATAGAAATTTGACAATTAAATAATCTCTGTATATACTAAAATATATACGGAGGTGCGTTTATGACATGTACAAAAGTATTCACAAGTGGTAAC